>SKZB01000450.1 GCA_007127615.1 Phycisphaerales bacterium
CTCACGAATGCGTTTCCGGCGAATCCAGATCAGGAACGCGACCGGCAAAGCGAGCGTCAACAGACTGAACACCATCGCGAAGGCCGGACCGATCAATACCCAGGCCATATCAGGATCTGACGTGCCGCTCGTCCCGACCGAATCGAAGAGCCGGACGAGAAAGATGGCTGTCCAAATGAATCCACCGATCGTCGCGACAATATCGAACCAGCTCCAGAAGGCATAGAGCTTCACGCCGAGCGCGCGGCGTTTGAGCAACATGGCGCCGGCAACGATCAGCACGATGGCGGCGAGTCCCGACACGATGGACAGTGCCATCGTCATCGGCGCTTGCTGCTTGGCCTGTTCATAGAGAAGACGTTCCGTTTCGCTCCGGCTCATCTCCGCCATGCCGAACTGGAGGGGCATCATCGCCACGGTGCAACCGACACTCAGCACGATGAACGCGCCCCAGGCAATGCCGATCACGCCGAATACCGTGGGCCACGTGGTCGGCTTCCCGGCGGCGTATTCTTCCCCGGAACGGGTAGGTGGCGTGCGGGTCGAAAGCGCCGGTCGATCTGAACGCTCGTCTTCCATCTCTCATGCCTCCCGGGTGATCTTTCCATCATACCGATTCAGAACTGTCTCAGGAACCGCGCATCGTTTTCAAACAACCAGCGGATGTCCGCGATGCCGTACTTGCGCATGGCGATGCGTTCGATCCCGAGGCCGAAGGCAAAGCCGGTCCATTCTTCCGGGTCGTAGCCAACCGCCTCGAACACATTGGGATCGACCAGGCCGCACCCGCCGAGCTCGACCCACTGGTATTCGCCCTTGATCATCATCTTCATGTCCACCTCCGCGGAGGGCTCGGTGAACGGAAAGAAGCTCGGCCGCATGCGCACCTCCGCCCCTTCACCGAAATACGCCCTGGCGAACTGAAAGAGCGTCGTCTTCAGATCGACCATCGTCACCTTGCGATCGACGTACAACCCTTCCACCTGGTGGAACATCGAGTAATGCGTCGCGTCGTGCGTGTCCGGCCGGTACACGCGGCCGATGGCGATGACCTTCAGCGGCGGTGGCGTCTTCTCCATCGCGCGAATCTGCACCGTCGACGTTTGCGTGCGCAGCAGGTGCAGCGCTCCGCCCGGCTGGTTGGCCGCATCAAGGTAGAAGTTGTCGATCGGCTCGCGGGCGGGATGGGAATCGGGAATGTTGAGCGCGGTGAAGTTGTGCCGCTCATCTTCCAGCTCGGGGCCGTCGGCCACGGAGAACCCCATCCGCGCGAAGACCTCGGTGATCTCATCGATCGTGCGGCTCAGCACATGCCGGCGCCCCTGGCCGAAGGGCAGACCGGGCTCGGTGACATCGACGCCGGCGCCGGCCGGCGCGGCGGATGGGGCGGCGGCGGCCTGCCTTTCCTTGAACGCCGCTTCGAGCGCGGTCTTGACTTCGTTCAGCCGTTTGCCGACGGCGGGCTTCTCCTGCTTCGGCACATCCTTCAGTCCGGGCATGATCTGCTTCAGCCGCCCCTTTGTGCCGAGATACTTGATTCGCCACTGCTCCACGGCATCGGCGTCTCCGGCCGCGTTCAACTCGGCCAGGCCGTTCGATTCAATCTCATCCAGTTCCTGAAGCATGACATCAGTGTACCGATCCCGATCGTGCCATGTCTCCGTCCGGATGGACTCGTCCGTTTTGACCGGGGCGCAACCGAAAAACGGGCCCGGCGATGCCGGGCCCGCTTGGTTGAGACGGGGCTGACCGATCGTGTGGCCATCCGAAAGCGGCGGCCGGATTGAATCAGTCCTTCTTTTCTTCACTGCCCGCGGCTTCGTCACCGCCCGAATCGTTCTGTGATTCCGGCGCGGCGTCGGTCGGCTGCGTGTCTTCCGCTTCATCCGCCGCGGCTTCTTCGGCGGGTGCTTCGGCGACGGCGGCGTCCTCTTCGGTCGCCGTGGCGGTACCGCCTTTGCGGAGTTTGGCCGCAAACGCCGCGCGTCGATTGGCCTGCTGACGACGGACGGGCGTGCCGCCCTTCAGTTCCGCGCCGTCCTCTTCGCCCACGAGTTGCAGGATCGCGAGATCCGTACCGTCTCCGAGACGATGCCGGCCGGTGCGCACGATGCGGGTGTAACCACCGTCCCGGTCGGCGAAGCGTTCGGCAACCGCGGTCATGATGTGCTGGACGAGGCGCGGGGCCTTGCGCACTTCGCCGTACCGGTTGAACTCGATCTCCGATTCCTCGGGCAGATCGAAGTAGTCGTTGTCCTTCTTCGCATCGGGCACGTTGGGATCGGCCACCCACGCGTGGATCTTGCGGTCGTTCAGCATCGATTCGATCCGGCGTCGGGCGGTCAACCCGCCGCGCTTGGCGATCGTGATGATGCGTTCAACGAAGGGCTGCACGGCCTTGGCCTTGGGCACCGTCGTTTCGATTTCGCCGTGCTCGAACAGTCCGGCCGCCAGGTTGCGGAACATGGCGCGGCGGTGCGAGCTCGTGCGGTTAAGTTGCTTTCCATAGATTCGGTGTCGCATAACGGGTGTCTCCTGACAATAAAGACCCGCCGATCGCTCTCACGAACGGCGGGGGATGTTTGATCGAATCACGCTTCACTGCCCTGCGGCTGGTAGCCTTCGGGCAGGGGCATGCCGAGTGAAAGTCCCAGCTCATCCAGCTTGCGCTTGACTTCCCGGAGGGATGTGCGGCCGAAGCTGCGAACCGTCAGCAGATCCGACTCGTCACGCTGCACGAGGTCGGCGACCGTGCGGATCTTGGCCGAGTCGAGACAGTTGCTCGCGCGGACCGTCAGGTCGAGTTCGGAGATCGGCATGTTGAGCTTGCGGATGAGTTCTTCATCCACGCTGGCCGCAGCGCGGGCTTCGGGTGAGACCTGTTCCGTCCCGATTTCAAAGAACTGCACAAACGGGTTGAGGTGCTTGCGCATGATCTTCGCCGCCTCGACGAGGGCCATGTCCGGCTTGACGGTGCCGTCGGTCCAGACGTCAAGGATCAACTTGTCGTAGTTGGTTTTCTGCCCCACGCGGGTGCTCTCCACCCGGTAGCGCACGCGCTGGACCGGGCTGAAGATGGCGTCGATCGGAATCTCGCCGATGACCTGCTCATCGCGCCGGCCGTACTGTTCCGACGCCGGCTCGTAGCCGCGGCCGCGCGCGATGGTGAATTCCGCTTCAAAATCCACTTCGTCGGTGAGCGTGGCGACCACGTGTTCCGGATTATGGATCGTGACGGCGGTGTCCGCTTCGATGAGTTCGGCGGTGACTTCGCCGGGACCGGTCGCCGCGATCTTCATGGTTTTGGGTTCATCGCTGTCCAGACTGACGATGAGTCCCTTGATATTGAGAATGATGTCGGTCACGTCTTCGGTCACACCGGGCAGGGTCGTGAACTCATGTTCAACGCCTTCGATTTTGACCTTGGTGACCGCCGCTCCCTCGATCGAGGAGAGCAGGATACGACGAAGACTGTTGCCGATGGTCGTTCCGAAACCGCGTTCGAACGGCTCGACAATGAACCGGCCGAACGTGGCGGACTTCGATCGTTCTTCGATCACGACTTGTGCGGGAAGTTCCATTCCTCGCCAACGAACATGCATGGTATGACTCCAACGATTCAGCAGATCCTGAGTTTCAGGAAACCCGTGGGTGAATCGGATGCGATGCTGAATCCTGCTGAACGATTCAGCCGCCCCTGCTGACCCGCGGGGAAACGAACATAGAAAAGTGCGCCGGTCCGTCGGCCCCAGCCGACGGAAGCACGATCAGACGCGGCGCTGCTTGGGCGGACGACAGCCGTTGTGCGGAATCGGTGTGTGGTCTTCCACTGCCGTCACGTTCAGCCCGCTCGCCTGCAGCGCGGTGACGGCCGACTCCCGCCCGCCGCCCGGGCCTTTGATTCGGACTTCCAGTTCCCGCATGCCCATGCGGCGAACCTTGGAGGCGCAGCGTTCGGCCGCGCGGGTCGCGGCGAAGGGCGTCGCCTTGCGTGCGCCCTTGAAACCGACCGTGCCGGCCGAATCCCAGCACAGCGTTTCGCCGTTGACATCGGTGATCGTCACGATCGTGTTGTTGAAGGTCGCCTTGATGTGGGCAATGCCCTTGACGACGTTCTTGCGAATATTCTTCTTGGCCATCCTTCACGAACCTTTCGTTGCAAACGGTTCCTTCTCCCCCCCGCGGGATCGCGGGAAAAAAGGCGGGCAGGAACCTGACGAATCTGGAATCTGTCCGGCTGAACGCGGTGCCGGTGGACGGAAAGCCGTTCGCCGGTCGGATCAGGATCAGCCCTTCACGCCCTTCTTTCCGGCGACGGTTTTCTTCCGGCCCTTGCGGGTGCGGGCGTTGCAGCGGGTGCGCTGGCCGCGAACGGGCAGGCCGCGACGGTGCCGATCACCCCGATAGGAGCGAATGTCGCGAAGCCGCTGAATGTGCTGTTGGGTCTGACGGCGGAGCGCGCCTTCGACGATCAGATTGGCGTCGATGTAGGTGGCGATCGCGCTGAGTTGCTGATCGTCGAGATCCTTCGCGCGGAGATCCGGATCAACGCTCGCGTCCTTCAGGATATCGTCCGCGAACTGCGGCCCGATGCCGTAGATGTAACGGAGGGCGTAGCGGATCTTCTTGTTCTCGGGAATGTCAACGCCGGCGATACGTGGCATGATCTGTGTACTCCAAACGTGCTTCACTCGGACGAATGTCGGCGGGGCCGACGATCGCCATTACCCCTGTCGCTGCTTCAGACGGGGGTTTTTCTTGTTGATGACATACCGCTTGCCGCGTCGCATGACGATCTGGCAATCCTTGGTCTTTCGCTTGATGCTGCTTTGAACTTTCATCGGTCGATCCAATCCTGGGAGCGGTTTTGCTTGATGAGATCTTTCGGGTACTTTCCGGCGGAGGCGTGAGAAGGCAGATCTTCGGTCGGCGGTTACTGCCGGTAGGTGATCCGGCCCTTGGTCATGTCGTACGGGCTGAGTTCGACCGTCACCTTGTCGCCGGGCAGGATACGAATGTAGAACTTTCGCATCTTGCCGCTGACGTAGGCGAGAATCTCCTGATCGTTCTCCAGCCGGACTCGAAACCGGGCATCGGGAAGCGCTTCGGTGACCTCCGCCTCAAGGGTGATCTTTTCTTCTTTCGCCATGCGCTTCTCAGTCCGTGGGGTCGGGAAATTTCGGTCCTGCCAAACGTTCGGGGGGGAACTCGGGAAAAATCAAACGGCAACGCTGATGCCTCAGGCGTGGTCCGGCCGTACGGATCGGTCCGGCCTGATCTCGGCAACGGGGTCCGGGGGAATGTTGGAAATTTCGGCCGCGACCGAACCGTCTCGCCTCTTCTGCGGGTCCTCGCCTTGCTTCAGGCAGGGACCGGTTCGGACCGGCTGCGAAAGCGACCGGAGCGACAAGTATAGCCGATTACCGGCGACAGACAAGCGAACCGCGGATTGGGCGGGAATCGGACGCTTCATCTTATCCACGCCGTCCTCTCACGCGCGGCGCCGATCCGCCCTGGTCACCGGAGCTCAGGAAGCCGGAATAGTTCCGCATCAGCAGGTTCGCTTCAATCCGCTGGGTCAGATCGAGCAGCACCGACACGACGATCAGCAGGCCCGTCCCGCCGAGGAAGCTCGCCACGAGGAACGGAATGCCCATCTGCAGCGAGATGATCGACGGAATGACGGCGATGACGGCGAGGAAGCCCGCGCCGACATACGTGACACGCTCGACCACGGTCTCCAGATACTCCGCCGTCCGCGGTCCGGGCCGCAGACCGGGTATGAAGCTGCCGGAATCGCGCAACTGCCGGGCCATGTCTTCGGGGCTGAAGACAACCGTGGTCCAGAAGTAGCTGAAAAAGTAGATCAGCGTGATTTCCAGAACCAGATAGGGATAGGCCCCGATCTGGAAATTCTGGTTCAGGAAGCTGGTCGTGGCGATCCACCAGTCGGCCGCGCCGCCCATCGTCGCGTTCCGGCTGAGGTAACCGAAAATCGAGGCGGGGAAGATCAGCAGCGAGCTGGCGAAGATGATCGGCATGACGCCGGCCTGGTTCACCCGCAGCGGCAGGTAGTGTCGCTGTCCGCCGAAAACCTTTCGGCCGCGGGTGTGCTTGGCCTGTTGAATCGGGATGCGCCGCGTCGCCACGGTGATCAGCACCGCACCGGCGACGACGATGATGAACGAGATGATCAGGAAGATCAGGCCGCCCACGCCGATCCCGGCTTCGGCCTGAAGCGAGGGCTCGAAGTTCCCGACGATCCAGGTGATCGCCGCCGGCATCTGCGCAATGATTCCTGCCGTCAGAATCAGCGACACCCCGTTCCCGATACCGAACTTGTCGATCTGCTCGCCGAGCCACATCAGAAAGATGGAGCCGGCCGTCAGACAGGTCACACCCGACATGAAGAAGATGACGATGCTGCCCGAACCGAGAAATTCCGGCTTGACGATGTTGGAGTTGACGAGAAACTGCAGCCACATGAACGCCTGGATGACGCACATGGCGACGGCGGCGTAGCGGGTCCACTCCGTGATTTTCGCCTGCCCCTGCGGGCCTTCGCGGCGCAGTTCCTGCAATCGCGGCACGGCCGACTGCAGAAGCTGGAAGATAATCGCGGCGGTGATGTACGGCATGATGCCGAGGCCGAAGATCGTCGACTGCATAAACGAGCCGCCCGAGAAGATCGAGGCGTACTCAAGGAAGCGGCCGAAGCCGCCGTCTTCCGCCTCGGCCTGGGCTTCGGCGAAGAGCACCATCTGCTCCTGGCTGACGCCGGGAATCGGAATCCAGAACCCGATCCGATAGACCGCGAGCACGCCGAGCGTGAAGAGCACGCGGTTCCGCAGATCGGGAACCTTGAAAATGTTCAATACCGCCTGAAGCATGTGTCTTTCCGCTTCTTTTGCGATCAGTTCAAACCGCGGCTGTCGCCTCGATCAGATCGCGTCCTTGGGCTGGGTCGAATTACGCCTCGTCCTTCCGGTCTTTTCCGGCATCGGCCTTCTCTTTTCGCGTACTGCCGCCGTCGACCTTGGCTTGCTTCGGGCTGCGGTCGCGCATCCACTTCTTCTGAACCACTTCGGTGATGCTGCCGCCGGCCTTCTCGATCTTTTCCCGCGCCGAGGCGGAGAACTTGGCGGCGGTGACCGTGAACTTCTTGGTCAGCTCACCTTCACCGAGCACCTTGAGCGGCTGCGTGGTGTCGCGCACGATCCCCAGCGCGGCGAGTGACTCCACCGTCACCTCCGCACCGTCATCCAGACGCGCTTCGAGCGTCTTGAGATTGACCACGTGGTAGTTCTTGCGGAAGGCGGAGTTGGAGAAGCCGCGCTTGGGAATCCGGCGCGCAAAGGGCATCTGCCCGCCTTCAAAGTAAGCGCGGTAGGTATTGCCCGCACGGCTGCCGGCACCCTTGTGGCCGCGGCCGGAGGTCTTGCCCCAGCCGCTGGACTCACCGCGACCGATGCGCTTGCGGTCCTTGTATTTGCCGACCTTCTCGGTGATCTCATGGATCATCATGGTGCTGTTCTCTCCAGCTCGGAATCGTTCCGTCTTGTGACCGTTCCGATTGGCCGGAACGATCTTTCGTAAATCAAGTCGATTATCGCGTTCCGGCAACACATGCCGAAACGCCCATCTCATCCGTCGCTCTTGGCCTGGTCGCCATTGCCGCTGCCGGAGGATGATGAATCTCCGCCGCCACCGCCGCCGCCACCGGATGCTTCGGCCGGAGCCGGGCCACGACGTCCGCGTCCTCCGCCGCCACCGCCGCGTCCGCCCTTGCCGCCGCGACGTCCGCCGCGGCCGCCCTTGTTGTCCTGGCCGACGACGTTCACCGGAGCGGCGGCCTTCTCGCCGGTACTCTCGGTGGCCGGCATGAACGCCTTACCGCGTTCGATGGACTCTTCCACCTCGGTCGCACCGAGCTCAACGCCGCGGAGCGCTTCGATCTGCTCCTTGTGACGGAGTTGTTCGAGCCCGTTGATGACGGCCTTGACGAGGTTCTTCGGATTGGTGGATCCAAACGACTTGGTCAGACAATCCTGAATGCCCATCATTTCCAGGGGAGCACGAACGGCCGCCCCGGCAATGACACCGGTACCGGGCGAAGCGGGCAACAGCCGCACTTCGCACGCGCCGAAGCGACCGGTCACGGCGTGGGGAATCGTGTGCCCGATCATCGGGAAACGCTGCATTTTGCGCTTGGCGACCTTCTGGGCCTTCTCGATGGCCTGCGGAACCTGATTGGCCTTGCCGTACCCGAGGCCGACACTGCCCTGCCGATCGCCGACAACCACGAGCGAACTGAAGCTGAAGCGTCGTCCGCCCTTGACCGTGGCGGCGGTTCGGTACACGCCGACCGTGGTGGACTCGAGTGATGATGTTGCGTCGAGGACTTCTGCCATGAGTACTGTCCTGTTCCTTGCCTGCTGAGCCGGATCGAACTGATCCGGCGGGTGGTTCGTTCACGTTCCGGCCTGTCTCAGAACCGGAGCCCGCCTTCGCGGGCCGCATCGGCGATGGCCTTGATCCGGCCGTGATAGCGGAACCCGTTGCGATCGAAGATGACCGTTTCGACGCCCGCGCCCTTGGCGCGCTCGGCGATGGCCTGACCGACCTGCACCGCGGCATCGCAGTTGCCGCCGTGCGCGGCTTTGTTGTCCTTCTCGACCGTCGAAGCGGACACAATGGTCTTGCCGTCGAGGTCGTTGATCACCTGGGCGTAGATGTGACGGCTGCTGCGGAAGACGGTCAATCGCGGCCTTTCGTTCGTCCCGAAAAGGCGCTTGCGAATGCCGCGCTTGCGTCGGCTGCGTCGGAGTCGTCGGAGTTGATAGTTCTTCATGACGGATTTCCTCTTCCGGCTTACGCGCCGAAGACCTTCCCCTGCTTGCGGATGATGATTTCATCCGTGTACTTGATACCTTTGCCGTTGTACGGTTCCGGCGGACGCCGGGAACGAATGTCCGCGGCGAACTGACCGACGGCCTGCTTGTCCGGTCCGCTGACGGTGACCGTGTTCCCTTCGATGACGTACGCCACGCCTTCGGGGGGCTTCATATCCACCGGGTGGCAGTAACCGATATTGAGCTGAATGTCCTTGCCCTGCGGTTTGGCGTTCCAGCCCACGCCGATGATCTCGAGCTTCTTCGAATACCCCTCGGTCACGCCGGTGATCATGTTCTGAATGCGGGCGCGAACGGTGCCCCAGTACGCGCGCATCTGGCGTATCTTCGCCTTGGCTTCGGGAATCGAGCAGGTGATGGCATTCTCCCCTTCTTCCCACGTCACATCGACTTCCGGGCGGTACTCGTAACTGAGTTTGCCCTTCGGACCTTCGATCACGATCTGACGCGTCTTCGGATCAAGGTTGACCTTGACACCGGAGGGGACGCTGATGGGTTTTTTTCCGATTCTGGACATGGTTCACCTTCACGAACTTGGGTGCGATCTCTCTTCGGGAGCGGGCTCTGCCGGTTCGGGCTCAGGTCACGATGGCGACGACTTCACCGCCGACACTTTCCTCGCGGCACTTGCGATCACTGAAGACGCCGCGGCTGGTCGAGACGATGGCGATCCCCATGCCCTGCAGCGGCCGGGGCAGATCATCCTTGCCGCCGTAAACCCGTCTTCCGGGCTTGGAGTAGCGATCGATCGAACTGATCAGATGTTCGCCGCGCGGGCCGTACTTGAGGTCGATCTTGAGCACGCCCTGACGGCCATCATCAACGACGTCGAAACTCTTGATGTATCCCTCGTCCACGAGCACCTGCGCGACGCCGCGGTTGAGCTTGTTGTTGAGACACTTGACGGACTTGGCGCTGTTCCGACTGGCGTTTCGGATACGCGTCAGCATGTCAGCGGTGAGGTCTTGCTGCGACATTGATCACTCCTGCAAATCGAGTCGGCCGTATCCAACGGATGGACGTGCCGCTCGCGGTCGTTCGTTCGTTACCCGTCGTGGTTTACCAGCTCGCCTTCCGCATGCCGGGGATCATGCCCTGCAGGGCGAGTTCCCGCAGAACGATGCGGCTGACCCCGAACTTCCGGTACACGCCGCGCGATCGGCCGCTGATCTGACAGCGGTTGACCTTTCGGCTCGAAAACTTCGGTTCCTTCTTCATCTTGGCGAACTTTGCTTTACTGGCCATACGTCTTTGCCTTCCTCAGTGGGGGCGAAAATTCGGGTGCTCATGCGAAACGGTTCAGCCCTGCAACTCGGCGACGGGCTTCTCGCCTTCCTTTCGAACGAAGGGCATACCGAGCTGCTCCAGGGCGAACCGGCTCATCTCCGGGTTCGAGCGTTCGAAAACGATATTGATGTTCATGCCGTGAACGAAATTGGTGTTGGCCATATTGATCTCCGGCCAGACCGCCTGTTCGTTCAGGCCGAGCGAATACGTCCCCGCTTTGTCGAAGGAGGAATCCTTCACGCCACGGAAGTCCTTGATACGCGGGATCGCCAGGTTCATCAGACGATCCAGAAAATGCCACATCCGGTCGCGTCGCAAGGTAACCATAAAGCTCGACGGCGCGCCTTCACGCACCTTGAAGTTCGCCACCGACTTCTTCGCGAGGACCATGACCGGCTTCTGGCCGGAGATCGTCGTCAGGGTGTCGATGATCGTGTCGCGGACTTCCGGCTTGAGCTTCTGGTTCTCAAGGAACCGGCCCACGCCGCAGTTCACGACGACCTTCTCGATCTTCGGCACTTCATGCCGGTTCTTGAGACCGAACTTCTCCATCAGCTTGGGCGTCATCGCCTCTTCATATCGCTGCTGAAGCCGCGGCTTTTCGCGCTGTTGGGTCGGGGTTTCTGTCTGGGCAACCATGGTGATCACTTTCTTGCTTGACTGGCTTGCTTGACTGGCTTGCGGAACCGGCCTTCACCCTCAAGGGCGAGAAACGGCTGAAATCACTCCGGGGCTTCCGGCGTGGCGGGTTTTTCCTTGACCTTCACCTGCGGCGGAGCGCTCTTCTCACCCCGTAACGTGTGCAGCACCTGGCCGCCGCGTGCGGCGACGCGCACCTTCGTTCCGTCCTTGCGCTTCTCGAAACGCACTCGGGTCGGCTTGCCGTCCACCACGGGGCTGACGTTGCTGATGTGGATCGGCGATTCCCGCCGCAGCAGACCGCCCTTCGGGCTCTGCTGGGTCGGCTTGACGTGCTTGGTCCGGATGTTGACGCCCTGCACGACGACGGAATCCTTTTCGCCGATGACGCGCAGAACCTGGCCGGTCGCGCCCCGATCGTTTCCGGCGGTCACCATGACGGTATCACCTTTTCGAATATGACGCGGCATGTTCAGACAACCTCCGATGCGAGCGAAACGATCTTCATGTAATTCTTCTCACGCAGCTCACGGGCAACGGCGCCGAAAATGCGGGTCCCCTTGGGGTTGCCGTCATCATTGATGAGCACGCAGGCGTTGGAGTCGAAGCGAACGTACGACCCGTCCTCGCGTCGCGCGGGATACTTGGTTCGGACGATGACCGCCCGGACCTTGTCGCCGGACTTCACATCGCCGTTGGGCAGGGCTTTCTTCACCGAGCAGACGACGCGATCGCCGACGCCGGCCGATCGCCGGGTGAACTTGCCTCGGGCGGTCGATCCGCCGAGCACGCCGATCACGAGCACCTCTTTGGCGCCACTGTTGTCGGCTACGTTGAGTCGGGATTCTTTCTGAATCATAACGGGGGTCCTGAATCGTTCTTGCGAACGGCGAGCTTCGATCAGACAGTCGGGACGGCCGACTCCACCACCCGGACGAGCGCCCAGGATTTGGTCTTGGAAATCGGGCGGCACTCGGCGATCTCCACGCGGTCGCCCTTCTTGGATGCATTCTCCGCGTCGTGCACGTGCAGCACCGTCCGCCGACGGATGTACTTGCCGTACTTCGGATGCTTGGCGCTGTAGGTGATTGCGACCTTGCGCGTCTTGTCGCGCGCATCGGATTCGACGATACCGACGCGACGGAGCGAACGCTCGGGAATGCTGATTTCTTTGGTCTTCGGCACGATGGCTACCTCTTCAAACGAACGGGAGACCGGCTTACGCCTTGGCCGCCTTCTGATTCTGCAATGTGAGCACGCGAGCCAGTTCCTGCCGCAGCTTCTTGAACTGCGAGGTATCGGTGATCTTCTCCGTCACCGCCTGGGCGCGAAGTTCGAAGTGCTTCCTGCGGAGACGGTCCGCCTCGATCTGAAGCTCTTCTTCACTCAGCTTGCGCAACTCTTTGATCTTCAACTTCTGTTTCTTCATGATCCGACCCTTACGGGAGCAGTGAACATTCTTTCCTTGGCCGAAGGTGCCGGCGGCCCGTTCCTTACACCGCCAGGCGGCGACCGACGAACCGGCAACGAACCGGCATCTTGTGGGCGATACGCGCCATCGCCTGCTTGGCCGTGTCCTCCGGGACGCCGGCAATCTCGAACAGCATCGTGCCGGGCTTCACCCGGGCGGCCCAGAAATCGGTGTCCGCCTTGCCCTTGCCCATGCGCGTTTCCAGCGGCTTCTTCGAGATCGGCTTGTCCGGGAAGACCCGGATGTACACCTTGCCCTGACGACGCAGGAAGTGCTGGGCGGCAATTCGGCCGGCCTCAATCTGACGCGCGCTGATCCAGTGCGTGTCCAGCGACTGCAGGCCGAAATCACCGTACGCAACGTAGTTGCCACGCGTTGCGTTTCCGCGCATTTTTCCGCGCATCTGTTTGCGGAACTTGACTCGTTTCGGCATCCGGGGCATCGGATGAAACTCCTGTGACTCTCGGTCCGGCGGACCGACTGACAAACTCA
>SKZB01000016.1 GCA_007127615.1 Phycisphaerales bacterium
CCGCGGGGACCAAACAGATTCCGGATCGGTGAATGATACTCACCGCGCGGTGAGTCTACTATTGCCCATGTGAAAACGGAGTCAAATCCAAACTCCGCACTTTAACGCATTGCCGCTCATCCATGATCTCCTCGATGACCCGTTCTGCCAAAGGACCCCACTCCATGCCCCGATCTTTGCCCTGGTTCGTACTCGGTGTCGCTGCCGGATGCCTTCTCCCGACCGCCGGATTTCTGTTTGGTGCCGCTTCGACCGCCCCGCCGGCCGATGTGATTCAGGCGAGACAGATCGAAATCGTGGACGAGCTCGGCACGCGTCGGATGGTCCTGGGGGCAAGCGAAACCGGAGGTGCGATCAGCGTACGGGATCATCTGGGCCGAACCATGTTGCTGCTCGGTGCCGGCCCCGAAGGCGGGATCATCGCGCTCAACCGCGCTGCGGACCAGAGGCGCGCGGCGAACATCCGCGCCACCGATCAAGGGGCGGCCCTGGAACTCTTTGACGATCGGCGGGATCGAACCGTCCACATCCAGAGCGACCGGAGAGACTCGAAACTCGAGTTGCGACGGACGGACTCACCCGGCGCGGGCATTCGTCTGGACTTTTCACAACGCAACAACGCGACCCTGCGCTTGATCCACGGCGAACAGGATCTGCTTCGCCTCGGCGCCCATGCGCTCAACAGCGGCATGGTTGAGTCATTCCGCGCCGAAGGTGATCGTCTGATCGTTCTCAGCACGACCGCCGACCAACAGGGTCAACTGGCGACGTTCGCGCCGAATGACAAACCGCTCGTGCACCTGACCGGGACGCCCGATCACGTCGGACAGCTCTACACATTCGGCCCCGACCGTCGTCCGTGGATTGCACTGGCATCGCACCCGACCGGTCCGTCCCTGCGCCTTTTCAATCCTGAAGGTCACCCGGTCATGGCCATCGAAAGTGACGATGACGGAGCGGGCGAGATCAGGTTGTGGAGCAAGGACGGACCGGGGCGTGTGATCCGTGCTGAAGATTGATGAGTTTCGCCGATGCGTCCAACCGGTCAATCCGCGCCGTGCGCATCGCTGTCATCGATGAAGTTGTCATCGTCCGGTTGAGCGTTGCGGTCGCGGTTGGACTGTTCAATCAGGCGACGGAGATACGCATTTTCCCGACGCGTCGCTTCAAGATCAAAGACCAGGTATTTGACGCTCAGGCGCAGGTAATCAAGCGACTCCTGCAGTTCGGAGACGGCCTGCTGAATCCGTTCCCGCTTGCCCTGGGTTTCCTTGGCCAGTTTTTCAAGCGGAGATCGCTGCGACTGCGGCAGCTCGTTGATCTTGTTGAGCAGTTCGGTGAATTTCTGCTGGAAAGTCTGTTCGTCCATGGCGCTCGTCCTCTCTTCTTTCTTCTCTCGAGTTGTGTTTCCGCAGGTCGATTCGACCCGCGTTTCGTGAGAAGAGAAGGAACAACCACCGCGCCGCCGGCGCGTGCCAACCCGCGCCGAACCTTCAAACCGGCGATCGACTCGCCCGGGCGCTGATTTTCTGGGACCGGTGTGTCGGCGGGGCCGCGCGGTCACGCCGGATGTGGTTTTCGAGCAACATCTCGTGCTGATCTGTTGCCTCCCGACCACACGGGGTCAACGCGCCGCGACGGTCCGGCGCAGCACACGCTGGGCCGCGGCCGGCGCCGCGGCCGTGACTTCCCGGACCATGCCCGGCTCATTGCGGGCCTGCTGAAGCAGTCGGTCCAGGTGCTGATCCCGTTCACGCACCCAGCGCTCGAAGTACTGCTCCAGTTCCTGCCGGGAAAAGCGGGAAAGCGGATCCGATAACCCGGATTGCGCGACGGCCCAATCAACGAGACCGCGCCCCGAGCGGTCGAACCGGTAGAGGTTCAGCGTGGCCAGAAGCCGCTTGCGCAAACTATTGAACGGATCACGGATCTCCTCGGGCAGCGTCGTCATAAACTCGAGAATCTTCCGCCGGGCCACGGGGCTCAGCCAGTCGTCGCTCTGGCGATCCAGGAGCGCGAGACGCGTGCTGAGTTCGTCCGGCGAGCTGGCGGAATCGAGTCCGGCCGTCTCACCCTTTGAATTCGACTCAACCCGCTGCAGAAGCGCGTGGGCGGAGACCAGCCGTTTGAGTCCCGCGTTCGGAAACTTCACGGTGATTCGTTGCAATGGCTCTCCGTTCATCGATGTGTCTTCGGCCTTGATGACGGAACCGACCCCCCATTCGGGACGCTTGACATGCCGTACCTGATCGCCGTATTCGAAACGATGTTCTTCCATAGACCGACTGACTCCATTCAATGCTGCGGAAAAGACGTGGCCGACCCACCCCGCCGATCACACGAGGTTCCCCCGATCCCCCCCGAACTTCTGGCGCGGCGTTCGGCCGACGCCTGCACCCGAAATCGATGATGATCGCGCTGCGCCAGTATCCGGCCGATCCGGTGGTGAGACCCATCAGGTTCGGCGCATGGCGATCCACGATTCGTTTCAAGGTGCGATTGATCGCACTTGGAGACCGGCCGGCACCCAATCAACATCCGGCGTTCAAGCCATCGGACTGATGAAGCCCGGCCCCACCGATCTCCTCATCCCGGATCATAGCACAAGACGTGCGATTCGGCGCCGGTCTTTTGTAGGATTCCTCCCGTCAAAATTCGCAGCGACCGGACCACCCGGCGGGTTTTCGTCACTTTGCCGGCAGAGCGCCGGCCTCTCCCGTATGCTCTGACGGTATGAGTGCGGTCCGCATCGCGTTTCTCGGTGACATTTACGGCGCCCCCGGCCGGCAGGTGGTCCAGCAGCAGTTGCCGAACCTCCGCGCTGAGCACGTTCCGGATCTGATCATCGCCAATGCCGAGAACGCCCGCTCCGGTTCCGGCCTTTCCCCCGCGCTGTACCGGCAACTCCGGGAAATGGGGATCGACGGGATGACGCTCGGTGATCACGTGTTTCGAGAGCAGAAGATTATCTCGATCCTCGAAGCCCCCACCGAACCTCTGATTCGTCCGGCGAATCTTGCCGACCGCACTCCCGGACGCCGCTATCTGCGACTGCCCCTGCCGAACGTCTCCGGACGCAGTCTTTTTGTGGTGACCGTCCTGGGCCGCATCTTCATGAATATGCCCGCGAACGATCCCTTTGCCGCCGTCGATCGGGTACTGGCGGAACTGCCGGAAGCCAATCCGCTGGTCATCGTCGAAGCGCACATGGAAGCGACCAGCGAGAAGTCCGCCCTGGCGCATTACCTCGACGGGCGTGTGGCCGCCGTCCTCGGCACGCACACCCATATTCCCACCGCCGATGCGCGGCGACTCACCGGCGGCACCGCGTTCATCAGTGATCTCGGGATGTGCGGCCCGTACAACTCAATCATCGGCGCCAATATCGAAGCCGTCGTTCAGCATATGACGACCTCCATGCACGCACCGTTCGGCGTGGCGCGCGGTGATGAGAAAATGTGCGGCGCGGTGATCGAGATTGATCTCTCCACCGGACGAAGCCGAAG
>SKZB01000367.1 GCA_007127615.1 Phycisphaerales bacterium
CCCGTTCCCTCCGCCGCATCGCCTTCCCCCGCCGCCGATTCGCCGGTGGCACGGGCGATTTCGAGAACCGCCTCTTCACACGCCTCGATGATCCCCTCGCGCAGGAGCAGATCGCGCGGCGGATAGCCGAGCACCGCCAGTTCGGGGGTGATGAGCAGATCGGCCGCCTCCTCCCGCGCCCGGTCGATGGCTTCGAGAATCAGCTGCGTATTGCCGGCAATGTCACCGACCGTGGGATTGAGTTGCGCCAGGGCGATCCGCATGCGGCCCATTGTAGGCGAGCGGTGCATATACGGTTTGGGGTGAACCTTGGGGGACGGATCATCTCACCGGATCCCCGGCACCCGGCGCAAGCCGAGGGCGGTTCAGCGAAGCGCGCTCACGCCACCGATCCTGCCTATTCCTCCGGCTTCGATGTCGCTTCGTCCCGCTCATACTCGAGGCTGAGGAACTCGACCCACTCATCTTCATCCGGCATGTGGATCTGCGAACCCATGGTCCACTCATCGGCATCCGTGCACTCGATGACCACGCGAAAATCGGCTTGCCGGTCGGGATCACCCATGAACGGGCCTTTGGTTTTCAGCGTGAGCCGCGTTCCCTCGTCGTTGAGCGTCCCGTGGTAGGTCCAGAGACTCCCCTGCATCGAGTTGGCGTACGTCGCGACGAACTTCTCAATGGTCGGGTCGTAGCCGATCGTCAGGATGGAGTGGATGGTCTGACCTTCGACCTCGCTGTAGAACTCCGAGACGAGCCATTGCCCGCCGAGCATGCGCGCGGTTTCCCTGCCTTCGAAGCGGTAGGGATCTTGCGCGGGGTCCTGCACGGCGTGCACGACCGCGGACCACTCGCCGACGAGTTGCTGAAGGAACGCGGCGGGGTTCTGCGGTTCGAGTGGTTCGTCAGTCGGCGGCTCCGCGCCGGCCATCACCATGCCGACGACGGCCAGCGCTGCGGCAGCGATAGTGGTCGTGGTACGTTTCATGATGTGATCTCCTGGTGAATGAGTACCGAGTCTGAAATCGCGAATCTCGAATTTCAAATTTCGAATTTCAAATCCGAAATCTCAAAGAACCTTTCAATGGCGACGACCAGAATCGACGCCACGATAAGCCCGACCACGATCGCGCCAACCGAACGAAGGATGGCGAGCATCATGGTGCAATCTCCTCCGCAAGCTTGTCCAGGCACTGCTCAAGGCCCTGACGGGAGAGGTTGATCGCTTCTTCCGACCCGTAGCCGTATTCGATGACGGTCAGCCGCGTCCCGCCGTCGTGGGCCGGCTCGAAGATGAGAACGTGCGGCACTTCGGCCGGGATGCCCGGCGGCAGACCTTGCTGCGACGGGTCAACCGGGTTGCCATGCTCATCCGAAAACCGCGCCACGAAATCGAGGCGATACGGCGGGACGATCGTCGAGTACGTCCAGGTGTTGTGGTAGGTCTTGCCGCCGAATTCCGGCGGGGCCTTCATCGCGACCAGCGAGGTGCCGCCGATGCGCACGTCCATCTCCGCCACGGGGCACGTGAAGCCGCGCGGTCCCCACCACCGCTTCAGCACTTCTCCTTCCGTCCAGGCCCGCCAGATTTGCTCCGGCGGCGCCGCAAAGATGCGGGTCGTGGCGAAGTCCGTTTGTGGATTCGGCGCGGGGACGGGCGGAAGATCGGCGTTTCTCTGCATCGAGCATCCTCCGGCCCCAAGGACGAGACAGATGAGTACAGCGAATGGCCGGGTTGCACCTCTCATGGCTGATCCTTCATCTGCGCGATCTGAATCAGGTTGCCGCAGGTATCATCGAATACGGCGGTGATCACCGGGCCGAAGTCCGTCGGCGGCTGGGTGAAGCGCACGCCCGCTTTGTTCAGGCGCTGGTGCTCCCCTTCGACGTTGTCGACGCCGAACTGGGCCATCGGAATGCCGTCTTCAACCATCGCGGCCTTGAACTGTTTCGCCGCGGGGTGCCCATCCGGCTCCAGCAGCAGTTCGGTTCCGTCCGGCTCGTTCCTGCCGACCACGGTGAGCCAGCGCGACGTGTCGCCGAGCGGAACATCGTGCTTCTTCACGAATCCGAGCGTTTCGGTGTAGAACCGTTCGGCTTTCGCCTGATCATCGACCAGGACACTGGTGAGGATGATTTTCATGGGTCGTTCCCTTTTCGCTTCTTGTTCTGCTTCGTCTTTTTCGGCGGCCAGCGCCGGGTGATTTCCCGCAGCGGCTCGCCGTTGAACCAGTGAAACTTGTACCGGCCGTCGCGCTCGGTGGTGACCAACCCCGCCGCTTCGAGCACGTCAAGGTGCTGGGAGATGGCCTGCCGCGATGACTCGATGCGATGCTTCATGATGAGGCGGCCGCACAGTTCGAAGAGCGTCTGGCCATTTCTGTCCACCAACTCATCGAGAATGGCCCGTCGGGTCGGATCGGCAATGGCTCGGTAGAGTTCATCCATGAGTGATGCAAGCGACCGCTTGCCTGTCCCGGTGAGCATGATGCAAGCCGAGGCTTGCCTGTCAAGCGAAACATCACAATTTTGGCGATTCGGGAATCTTATCTGGCTGAGCCGCGCGGATGAGAGCTTCCATCAGACCTCGCCGAGGGGATATTCTGCGAAGCAGCCCGGTCTCCAGGCGATCCCGGTTGATCCACTCACCGCCCCAGGGAGCGCAGTGCGGTCTGAATCGCGCGCTGCACCGTCGCGTCTTCGTGCTCGGCGTGCTGCTCGATCGCTTCGACGTGCGGCGCAACCATGTGGCGGCGGCGCCGGTCGATCGCGGCGTGCTGCACGATCCACGCGGCGGTCCAGCTGATCGTCTGATCTTCGTGGTCGATGGAAGCGACCGCCAGTTCGATGACGCGCGCGGGCATGGTCGCGGCGTTGTCGCTCCATTCAAAGCCATGCGCGCTGGCCGCGCTGAACCCGCCTCGCCTGGCGCAGATGTCTTCGCTCTCCATCGCGGCGACGATCATCGGCCACATCTGCTCTTCCGAGAGCATGTTCGCAAGCGAGAGAATGCGCGCCCAGCGAACATCGCAGTCCTCATCGTTTTTCATGGCGTTGACCGCATCATGGATCTCCGCTTCAAAGCCGTTGCGGCGAACAATGAAGCCAAGACTTCCCACGGCTCCGGAACGCATGCGCGGGTGCTCGTGATCGAGAAAATCGAGCAGCAGATCGACGCCTCTCCGATCCCTCAGAGCAACCGTGCGCATGCCCAGCATCGCGCCCCAGATCGCATTGTCATCGGGAGCGTTCTCGAAGCGCTCGAGCAGCAATTCGATGGAGCCGTCGATGTCGGCGTAATCGACCGCGAGCATCCAGCCGCGGCGGCGGGCCCAGGCATCATCGTAGCTCATCCGCCTGCGCAGCGCTTCCGTCGCCTCTGCGTGCAGTTGGCGATCGCCGGCGAAGTCGCGACACATTGCGATCCAGCCGAGGTACTTTCGCCGAACATTTGGGTCGAGCGCTTCATCGTCCAGCCGGGGCAGAATCGTGCGCCCGAGCCA
>SKZB01000423.1 GCA_007127615.1 Phycisphaerales bacterium
CTCCGGCCGGGTCATGACGGGGCCGCGATTCTGTGCGATAATGGAAGGCTCGGCGGCCCGGCAAGAAGACGCACGAGCCGGTCCGCCCTCCTCTCGCCCCGCGCCCCATCCTGAACCTCTCCCAGGGAGACCCACCGACCCATGTCCGAACACCCCGGCCGTCGTCTGCGAGAACTTCTGGAAAAGGACCTCGTCATCGCGCCGGGTGCGTTCACCGGCCTGGTCGCCCGCGCGGTGGCCCGGGCGGGCTTCGGTGCGTGCTACATCTCCGGCGGGGCGACGGCGAACACGGCCGGTTACCCCGACATCGGGCTGATCACGCTCACCGAGATGTGCCGGACGATACGCGAGATCGCCGACGCTTCGCAGCTTCCGGTCATCGTCGATGCCGACACCGGTTACGGCGACGGGACGGAATGCTCCATTCGCACCATCGTGGAGTACGATCGGGCCGGCGCCGCGGCGCTGCACATTGAAGATCAGGTCTTCCCCAAGCGCTGCGGTCATCTGGACGGCAAGGAGCTGATCTCCGCCGATGACATGTGCATGAAGATCGAGGCGATGGCGAAACACCGTCTCCACGATGATTTTCTCATCATCGCGCGCACCGATGCGCGGTCGGTGACGGGCATGGAGGATGCCGTCCGGCGCGCGAATCAGTACCGCGAGGCCGGCGCGGACATGATCTTTCCCGAGGGGTTGCAGAGTGAGGATGAGTTCGCCCATTTGGCGGAGGGTTCGCCCGGCTGGCTGCTGGCGAACATGACCGAGTTCGGCAAGACGCCGGATATCTCCGCGTCGCGATTCAAAGCGCTCGGCTACCACTGCGTGATCTATCCGCTCAGCATGCAGCGTCTGGCGCTCGGGCACATCGTGCGCGGCCTGACCACGCTCAAGCAGGAAGGGACGGTGCAATCGCTGATCGGCGAGATGCAGACGCGAAAGGAGCTCTACGAGATGCTCGACTACGTGCCGGGCGAAGAGTGGCGCTTCCCGCACGGGTAGCCGTTGGGCCGCGCGCCGCCGGTGAGCGTTCCGGCTATCCTGAAGCCGCCGATGAGTCCTCCCGATTCCGCCGAAATTACCTCCGATCCGGCCGTCGCCGTGCGCGACGTGAGCTTCCGGTACGACTCGGGCGTCACGGCGCTGGAGTCGATTTCCCTCACCGTGCCCCACGGTTCGCGCCTGGGCATTCTCGGCCCGAACGGCGGGGGAAAGTCCACCCTGCTGAAACTCATCCTCGGATTGATCAAGCCGACGCGCGGCGGCGTTGAGGTGCTCGGACTGCCCGCCCGCCGCGCGACCCGCTCGCGTCAGGTCGGATATCTGCCGCAGCGGCTCAATGCGGCGTGGAACGCGCCGCTGAACGTCCGGCAGGTCGTCGCCATGACCGCCGCGCTTGATATCCCGCCCTGGCGGACGCTGCCACCGGATGTGCAGCGCCGCGTCGATGACCTGCTCGATCTCGTCGGCATGGCCCATCTCGCCGGACGTCCGATCGGCGAGCTCTCCGGCGGGCAGCAGCAGCGTGCGTTCATCGCCCGCGCGCTGGTGAGCCGGCCCCGCGTGCTGCTTCTCGATGAACCGACCGTCGGCATCGACCAGGCGGGTCAGGCGCAGTTTGCGCGGTTGCTCGAAGCGATTCATCGTGAACTCGATCTCACGATTCTGGTGGTCAGCCACGACCTGCGCGCGATCGCGGCGGGATGCGATGACATTGCGGTCCTGTCGCGGACGCTGCACTACCACGCGGCGCCGGAGGGCCTCACGCCCGAGGTGCTCGCCGAAGTCTTCCACCACGATATTGCGGCCTTTGCCCACCTTCGCCACGGGAACGGGCACCGCCACGGCGATGAGGATCACGTGACGCAGCCGCCGGCAGGGGAGAATCCGCCATGATCCTCGCCTGGCAGACGCTGGAGTATCTCGAGTTCGCGTTCGCGCGGCAGGCGATCGTCGCGGCTCTCGGTATCGCCACCGCGGCCTCGGCGCTGAGCGGCATCGTCGTCCTCAAACGCCTCGCCTTCGTCGGACAGGGAATCAGCCACGCGGCGTTCGGCGGCATCGGTGTCGTCGCCATCCTCGGCCTGTCCGCGGCGCTCGGTGAGCTGGTGATCTTCGGATTCTGCCTCGCCTCGGCGCTCGCCGTGGCGGGGTTGTCCCGCTCCAGAACCGAGGAAGATACCGCGATCGGCATTGTGCTCGTCGCGACGATGGCGCTGGGGTTTCTCCTGCTCGGGTTGCGGCAGACGCTCGCGGCGCCCGGCGCGTGGGCGTGGTACCGATCGTTCATTGCCGGGGCACCCCGGCCGGACGGGTGGGAGGCGATTCTCTTCGGCTCGGTGCACACCGCCGGCCCGGCGGGCATGTGGCTGTCGATTGCGGTCATGCTCTTCGTGCTCCTGACGGTCGGGTGGTTCCGTCGTCCGTTGATCGCATTTGTCTTTGATGAGGTCGCCGCCCGGGCCTCGGGGGTGCGCACCCAAGCCATACGGATCCTGCTGATGGTGCTGCTGGCGCTGGTGGTGGTCGTCGGCATGAAACTGGTGGGGGTGGTCCTGATCAGCGCGCTCTTGATCCTGCCCGGCGCGATCGCGGGTCAGGTCACGCGGCGGCTGGCGCCGCATCTGCTGATCACGTGGCTGACCTCCGTCACCGGCGTGCTCGGCGGACTGATCCTGTCCTTTGAACTCGATCGTTTCGGTCTTCCCACCGGGCCGTGTATCGTGCTGGTGTTGATCGCGCTCTTTGCCGCCGGCGCGGCCTGGCGCTTGATCGCCAGGGGCATCTCCAGAACCATCTCCAGAACCAGCGCCAACACCATCTCCAACACAAGCTAGCGCCAACGCCAGCGCCAACCCCGGTGCCCGCATCAGCGGTCGATGATCAGGATCTCATCCAGCGGCTTGCGCGAAATGTTCGGCACGACACAGTCCTCGGCGGGGTAGCCGACGGGAATCAGGAGAAACGGCCGCTCGGGTTCGGGACGGTTGAGCAGTTTCGCCAGAAATTTCATCGGGCTCGGCGTGTGCGTGAGGGTGGCGAGACCGGCGTGATGCGCGGCCGCGAGAAGCAAACCCGTTGCGATGCCGACCGATTCGTTCACGTAGTAGACCTGATCGGATTCGGTGCGCGGATTGTCATCCTTCATGAGCTTGAAGACGACGATGAGCCACGGCGCGATCTCGAGAAAGGGTTTCTGATCGTCCGTGCCGAACGGGTAGAGGTCGCGCAGCCACGTCTCGCTCGCCCGCCGGGTGTAGAACTCGCGCTCTTCGGCTTCGGCGGCGACGCGGATCTCCCGCTTGAGACTCGGATCCTGAACCGCCACGAACCGCCACGGCTGCTTGTTCGCGCCGCTCGGGGCGGTGCCGGCGGCGGCAATGATCTGCTCGATCGTCTCCCGCGAAACCGGTCGATCCGAGAACATGCGCACCGTCCGGCGCTGACGCATGATCTCGTGAAACCGTCGCGCGGCATCCTCGGC
>SKZB01000460.1 GCA_007127615.1 Phycisphaerales bacterium
GAGAACGCGCCGCTGGCCGACGAAATGTCGCCGGAGTTGCACGAAGCGATCGACCGTGGCCTCCGATACCTCGCGGCCCAGCAGAACACCGATGGTTCCTTCGGCCGCGGCCGGTACGGACGCAACGTCGGAATCGCCTCCCTGGCGGCCATTGCGTTCATGGCGGACGGTCACCTGCCCGGGCGCGGCGAGTACGGCGAACAGGTGCAGAAGGCGCTGGAATTTGTTCTGAACAACGCTTCGGAAAGTGGATTGCTCGCGGCGGAGACCTCACACGGGCCGATGTACGGTCACGGCTTTGCGACGCTGCTTCTCGCGGAGATCTACGGCATGAATCCGAGCGATCGTCGCGTGCGCGACGCCCTGGTCAAGGCGGTCGAATTGATCGTCGGCACGCAGAACGATGAGGGCGGCTGGCGGTATCAGCCGGTGCCTTACGAAGCGGACGTCTCGGTGACGATCTGCCAGGTGATGGCGCTCCGCGCGGCACGAAACGCCGGCATCAGCGTCCCGGTCCGGACGATCGATCGAGCGGTGGAGTACGTGTTGGCGTGTCAGAACCCCGACGGGGGATTCAAGTACATGCTGCACACCGGCGCTTCGGCCTGGCCGCGAAGTGCGGCGGGCGTCGCCACCCTGTTCTACGCGGGCATCTATGAAGGGGACGAGATCGAGCGCGGGCTGGAGTACATCAAGCGCACCGCGATGCCGGGCGTGTCGTCCACCCAGGCGCACTACTACTACGGCCACTACTACGCCGGACAGGCGATGTACCTGGCCGGCGGAGAATACTGGGAAGTCTGGTGGCCGGCGATTCGGGATGAGCTGATCGGCCGTCAGTCCAGTTCCGGCGGTTGGATGGACCACCACGCCGGCGGTGCGTACGCCACGTCGATGAGTCTCATCGTTTTGCAGATTCCCAAGCGTTATCTGCCGATCTTTCAGAAGTAATCGGAAACAGCGACCGAATTCGGGCGGCGATGATCGTTGCCCGCAGGTCGGCCGAAAACCCATCTCTTGATCGAACCCATGCAACCCGACGGAATGGCGGTCCTGATGAATCAATTGCACGCAGCTGAGCCGGTATCCCCTCGGAAGGCAGGGCGTGATCTGTTTCGGCTGATCGGCCTCGTTGTACCGGCACTGCTCATGATGTCGCCGGTGTCGGTTGATGCGGCCCGGTCTTCACTCGCAGCCGGCGGCGGCTCGGGCATGAACGTGCAACTGCTGCGGGATGATCTGTCAATGGTTCGGGGCGAACTCCTCGCCATCGAGTTCGCGGCGATCGTTCTGAAGACGCCCCGGGGAAATGGCGAGACGAAACGTGTCGAGATCCCACGCGCCGAGGCGCTCGCGATCATGACCGATCGGCGTTCGGATCGAAAGGTGGACGCCGGCGTGCTCGCCCGCACCGACGGGCAGGTCTTTCCCGGCCGTCCGGTCGAGCTCCCCGACCGGAGCGGTGGGCCGGAGACACTGAACTGGCATCATGCGTGGCTCGGGCGGCTGCCGGTTGCGCTGGACGAGATTAACCGCGTCGTGTTTCAGCCCGGCGCTCAACCGCCGCCGACCGGCGATGCCGACACGCTTCTTCTCAGCAATGGTGACCGAATCGAGGGCTTTCTGCTTTCATTGTCGGAGACGATCGAACTGGAACGGTTGCGCGACGGCTCGCCGGAGATTGTGACGATTCCGCGCGATCGTGTTGCGGCCGTTCGGTTGGTCAATCCGATTCGCCCGGCCGGCGGGACCTGGGCATGGTTCGAAGACGGCACGATTCTTCGGGCCGGTGAACTGCGCAGTGAAGACGGACGCTGGGGACACCTCACGATGCAGGGTCTGGAGAACGGTGAACAGACCGTGTCCTTCGACGCGCTCCAGGCCATCGTGTTCGATGCCGACCGACTGCGCATGCTGACCGATCTTGAGCCGATCTCGATGGACGGTCCCAAAACGCGCTACCGACTTCCCGAGCCGACGATTGCTCGAATTGCCAATAACGCGCCGCAATCCGTCATGACGATTTCGGGTCCGATTGTTGTTCGTTATTCACTGCCGGCCGGGGCGACGCGTTTCGCCGCCGAAGTCCGCCTGCCGTCGCGCGGGCGCGGTTGGGCGGATGTTCATCTGACGATTCGTGTTGATGACGATGTGATCGTGCGCCATCAGATCGATGCATCGCAGCCGGAATTGATGATCAACGAACATCTCCGCGGATCGGAGTTGACGATCGAACTCGATCACGGACCGGCGGGCCCCATTCACACCGAGTTGGAACTGCACGACCCCCGGCTGCTGATCCGATAGCGCGGCATCAGAGCCGGAGCACGCCGGGTCAACGTCGGTCGATCACCGAAACCAGCTTGCCGCGCCGGGGCACGCAAGAGGCGGTGCCCCGCGGCTCGACGAACCGGCTTCGATCCTCTGGTTGTGATCGTTTCGTGCCGCTCGACAATCGGCGTGAAACATCGAACGCCCCCACTTCGGGTCGGAATCCATCATCAGTTCTGCCGCATCTGCCGCATCTGCCGCATGCGCTCCGCGAGTTCGCGGACTTTTTCCGATCGCGGTTCGTAGGGCGGATGGGTCTGAAACATGAGGCGTTTGTAGCCCATCGACGCCGGCTCGGGCGTGAAGAGGCCGCGCCCGCCTTCGAGAATGTGGCGGTAGGAGGGATTGCGCCGCCGACCGGGGCGGTCCTCCGCGCCGGAGCCGATCAGAATGTCTTCGGCTTCGTAGAGGGCCTTGAGGTCATCGAGGGTGAACTCTTCGAGGTGGCCGTCCATCTGGTACGCCTCGAGTGCGGCCCGGCTGGGCGTGGAGACGTCCGACCCGCCGAGGATCCACGGATAGTCGCCCGGCTTCACGCCGGTGTGATCGTTGCCGTAGCGCGGCGCGCGCGCCCGCAACCACGCCGGGGGCGTGCGCCACTGATCGTGCAGGCGCACGTACACCGCGCGCGGCTGGTCGGTCGTCCCGGGTTCGATGTTCGGCAGCACCATCTCACCGTACGGGTCGGCCTGCACGCTGAGTCGGAGCGTGCCGGGCGCTCCGAGCCGCAGCGGCACGAGGTAGATCGAATGGGGAAGAAACTCGAGATGACGTGTATCGGCCTTCGCGCCGGACTGAAGCAGCGCCCCGAGCGCCATCGCGCCGAGACCGGCAAGGGCGGCTTCCGCGGAACGCTGGTTCGCGCCGATGACCGCCGTCAGCGCGCCGCCCCCGACCAGAAAATCTCCGGCCGCGCTCTTCATGCGCCGCACGTCTTCGAGATTGTTCCAGCGGTGATCCACCGCCATCCGGTTGACGTCGCCGATCCGGTCCACCGTGGCGTACGGTTCGTTCTCCACCACCACATCCAGCAGACCGCGAAAGCGCGCGCGATCGACAAAGCGAACAAGCGAATCGTTCGGCCCGAAGCTGATCTTCTCCGGACCGGAGCCGTAGTCCACAATCAGAAGCGTATCGAATGCCCGCGCGCTGA
>SKZB01000134.1 GCA_007127615.1 Phycisphaerales bacterium
GATCAGCCCGACGATGCGTTCGATCTGGATTTCGTGGCCAACACCGCCCAGGAGCGGCCACTCGACTACGCCCTGAACAACTCCTTCGGATTCGGCGGGCACAACGTCTCGCTGGCTTTCGGCAAATACCGGGGCGATTGAGCCGGACCGCTCCTTCAGTGGTGCGGAACGGGGGACTATACTTGCCCTGACGGTTCGGCGCCTCGGATCGCGATGCGCCAGGCCGCGCAGCTCGTTGGTTCCGCGCGGCCGGTGATCGTTCCCCATTCACTCCAAAAACGGATACGGCATGGCCATCTTCACCCGCTCCAAGAAGCGTCCGCAACCCACCGAAGTGTCCGCCCCTGCGGCCAACGGAACGCCCGCCGATCGGGGCGAGCCGATCGCGCCGAGCGACCCCTCGCTCGAACAAGCGATCCAGAATCACGGCCGGGCGTATCTGGATGAATCGCGTCGTCACCGGACCGGTCTGTTTTCGACCCAGTTCTGGTCGGACAAACTCATGGACTGGTCGATGAAGGACGAGGCGTTCAAGGTCCAGCTTTTCCGGTTCGTCGATACCTTCCCCGCGCTGAAAACCTCCGATCAGGTGCACGAGCATCTGGTCGACTATCTCACCCAGCCGGGGGTGACCCCGCCGCCGTTTCTCAACGTGGGTCTCAAGGCGGGCGGAATGATGAAGGGCACGCTGACGAAGACCGTCGCGGGTCAGATCACCAGCATGGCGGAGAAGTTCATCGCCGGCACCGATGCCCGCAGCGCACTGCCCAAGCTCAAAAAGCTCTGGTCGAAACAGATGGCGTTCTCCGTCGATCTCCTCGGCGAGGCGTGCGTGAGCGACGCCGAGGCGGACATGTACCGCGAGAAGTACCTTGATCTCGTCACAAATCTTCCCGGGGAAGTTTCCGCCTGGCCCGCCAACGAACTGCTTGAGACCGATCACCTCGGTCCGATCCCGCGCACCAACGTTTCGATCAAGATCAGTTCGCTCTTCGCCCGCACCGATCCGATCGACTTCAGGGGATCGATCGGCGGGCTGGTCGAATCACTGCGCCCGGTGCTCGAGGCGGCGAAGCAGAACCGTGTGCACATCAACTTTGACATGGAGCAGTTCGAGCTCAAGGACCTGACGCTCGAATTGTTCATGCGCTGCTGCGAGGAGATCGAGTTTTCCGCCGGTCTCGCGATGCAGGCGTATCTGCGCTCCGGCGATGAAGATGCGAAGCGCATCATCGACTGGTCGAAGAAGACCGGCCGGCAGGTCAGCGTGCGTCTGGTCAAAGGCGCTTACTGGGATTACGAGACCATCCATGCCGAACAGATGGGCTGGCCCGTTCCGGTCTGGAGCCGCAAGATCGACACGGATGCGTGCTTCGAGCGCATGACCCATGCCTTCATGGACGCCACACCGCGTTCGAAAGGCGAGGGCGGCATCAAGCTCGCGCTCGGCTCGCACAACGTGCGCTCGATCGCGGTCGCGCTGGCGCTGCTGGAGAAGCACAACTTGCCGCCGGGCGCTCTGGAACTCCAGATGCTGCACGGCATGGCGGATCAGCTCAAGGGCGTCGCGGTCGAACGAAAGCTGCGACTGCGCGAGTACGTCCCGGTCGGAGAGATGATCCCCGGCATGGCGTACCTGGTTCGCCGGCTGCTCGAGAACACCTCCAACGAATCCTGGCTCAAGGCGGGCTTTCTTGACGAAGCGTCTCCCGAGAAGCTGCTCGCCTCGCCGCACCAGCGCTTTGCCCACGATCCCGGCGTCGAACGCATCGAACGTGCGCCGGAGCGGCACAACCTGCTTCCGGCGGTCAAGGGCGTCGGCAACGAACGGCCGTTCTTCACCGAATCGGTGCGCGACTTCGCCGATGCGCGGCAGCGCGAAAACTTTGCCCGCGCGATCGCCGGCGCGGACCTGCCGAACGTCGCCAATGACGGCACCGTGGAACAGGCGGACGAAGCGATCGGACGATTGAGCCGCGCTTTTCCAAAGTGGCGTGAGACGGATCCGCGGGAGCGGGCGAAGGTGCTCACCCGGGCGGCCGGGATCATGCGCGATCGCCGCGATGAACTCTGCGGCATCATCATCAGGGAGAACGGCAAGGACTGGCGCAATGCCGACGGCGACGTTTGTGAAGCGATCGACTTCATGGAGTACTACGCCCGCCTCGCCGTCCCGATGTTCGAGCCGGAGCGGCTCGGTCAGTTCGTCGGCGAGCTTGATCAGCAGTTCTACCAGCCGCGCGGCGTGGCGGCGGTCATCAGCCCGTGGAACTTTCCGCTGGCGATCTGCTGCGGGATGACCACCGCGGCGCTGGTCACCGGCAACACCGTGATCGTCAAACCCGCGGAGCAGACGCCCGGTATCGCGAAGGTGATGTGCGACATTCTCCGGGAGGCCGGCGCGCCCGAAGACGTGCTCGCCTTTCTGCCCGGCCGGGGCGAGACCGTCGGCGCGGCGATCGTGCGCGATCCGCGCATCGCCATCATCGCCTTTACGGGTTCCAAGGCCGTCGGTCTGGACATCATCCGGGCCGCGGGCGTCACGCCCGATGAGCAGCATCACGTCAAGAAGGTCGTCTGCGAGATGGGCGGCAAGAACGCGATCATCGTTGATGCTTCGGCGGATCTCGACGAGGCCGTCCTGGGCGTGCGCTACAGCGCGTTCGGTTTTCAGGGACAGAAGTGCTCCGCCTGCAGCCGCGTGATCGTCGTCGACACCGCCCACGACCTCTTCCTCGAACGATTGGTTGAATCGACCCGCACGCTCGTGATCGGTGATCCGATCGATCCCGGGACCGATGTCGGCCCGGTGATCGACCGCGAAGCCAAAGAGAAGATCGAGTCGTATATCGAGATCGGCAAGCAGGAAGGAAAACTCGAAATCGGCATGGAGGTCCCGGCCGGGCTGGAGGCGAAGCTCGGCAAGCCGTTCGTCGGACCGCATGTCTTCAGCGGGATTCGACCGGAAGATCGTCTGGCGAACGAGGAGATCTTCGGACCGGTCCTCTCGGTGATCAAAGTCGGCTCGTTCGAAGAGGCGCTCGACGTCGTCAACGCCACGCCGTACAAACTCACCGGCGGGATTTTCAGCCGTAAACCCGAGCATCTGGAGCGGGCGCGGCGCGAGTTTCGCGTGGGCAACCTCTATCTGAACCGCAACATCACCGGCGCGCTGGTCGGCCGGCAGCCCTTCGGCGGGTTCGGGATGAGCGGGATCGGCTCCAAGGCCGGCGGGCGGGATTACCTGCTTCAGTTCGTCGAACCCCGTGCGGTCTGCGAGAACACCATGCGGCGCGGCTTCGCGCCGGGATTATGATCCGCGGCCGATGGCGGCGTCGATTGGCCGATTTTTCACCCGAACCGGGGGCGGTACGGCGGGTGACGAAAGGTCGCCGGGAATCGCCGGTGACGCATTTTCGGGTGCAGGGAGCGGTTTCGGAGCCGGTCTGAATCGGGCGGATCGTTGACA
>SKZB01000447.1 GCA_007127615.1 Phycisphaerales bacterium
CAGTTCCTCGAACACGCGCCGTACTGCGAGCGCGATCTGCGCCTGCCCCAACTGCCGCTGACCTACGACGAGCGCGGCGAGTTTGAAGTGCGGATCAAGGCGCTCCACCAGGTACACAGCTACATTTACGATTACCACCCGCTCGATCTGGTCGGCTGGGACGGCTGCTACTACCCCTACATCTTCAACATCGACGATTTCAGCCCGATCGTCGGCAAGCACCACATGCCGCCGCCGACGCACCAGACGTTCGAAGCGCATAACTTCGTGATCTGTTCGTTCTGCCCGCGGCCGCTGGATTTCCACCCCGAAGCGATCCCGGTACCGTACAACCACTCGAACCTCGATTCGGACGAAGTGCTGTACTACGTGGCGGGTGACTACAAGGCCCGCAAGGGCATCGAAGTCGGCTCGATCACCGCCCATCCCCAGGGCATCCCGCACGGCCCGCACCCGGGCACGGTCGAGAAGTCACTCGGCAAGAGCTACACGAACGAGCTGGCGGTGATGTGCGATACCTTCCGCCCGCTCTATCCGACCAAGGCCGCGCTCGACATGGACGACCCGCACTACCCCGACAGCTGGAAGGGCGAGCACTTTCCCGAAAGTCTCGGCGGGCAGCACCAGATGAACGGCCGGCACAAGAGCGAACAGGACAAGGCCGAAGAAGCCCGGCTCGCGTCGAACACCGCGTTTGATACGAGCGGTTAGTTTTTGCGGGTTGGTACGCCGATTCGATACCGCGGGAACGACACCGCGCCCCATCCAGGAGTCTGTTAAATTGATGCACGTTCGAACACAAACGCAAATGGGATTGACGGGATTGGCCGCGGCGGCGCTGCTGCTTCTCTCCGGCTGCGGTGAGCCGGGCGTTCAATCGCCCAACGGAACCGAGAACCGGGCAACGATCAGCCGCGGATACGACACGGACCTGCCGATCTTCGGCGGAGGCGAACCGCCGCGTGTCGACGAAGTCCAGCCGGTTCAAGGGGAACGCTCATCGGTCGCCAGCAATCCACCGGACTGGCCGGCCGTTGAGGTCGAACCCGCCCGACTCCGACTCGGCGTTCTCGACCCGGATGAAGGCGGCCGCGGCATGGTGCGCCTGCACAATGTCGGTCATGCGCAGCTGCGCATCGCCAGCACCCGCGCGAGCTGCGGGTGCGCCGTTTCCGACTCGCTCGAGGGACAGACCATCGCGCCGGGTGAGTACCTTGAGTTCGAAATGGGCATGAACCCTCGCGGCGGGCTCGGCCAGCGGCAGGAACGACTCGGAATCATTTTCGACGGATACGACCAGTTCGTTGATGTCTTCGTCGAAGCGGAGTTCTCCCGTGCGGTGCAAATCAGCCCGCCCTTCCTCACGGCGGTCCGGGACCTGACCGGTTCCGTGACGCTCGAGTCCCGTGACGGTCGCCCGTTTCGAGTTCTCTCGGTTCAGGGCGAAGCCCCTCTTTCCGCGACGAATCAGCCGCCGGATGAAGCGAGCACGCGTCACGAGATTCGTTGGGACATCACCGAGGAAGATCGCACCGATTCGGTGCCGTGGTTCTGGGTCGTGGAAACCGACCACCCCGATGCGCCGGTCATCGATGCCCGCATTCGCCACATGAGTACGCGGCCCGACCGACCCCAGGGACGGCCGTGGGTTCCGCACGATCAGCGTTTTCTGATCGACCGTGTCCGCAACGGTGATTCATTCCTCGTACGCACCGGGGTGGAATTTCACGGCGGAGTGGAGCCCCGGCCGGATACGTTGGCCGCCACCACCCACGCCGAACGGCTCGAAGTCGAACTGATCGACGTGGAACATGATGATCAGCACGTCTACGGCATCTTCAAGATCACCGTGCGGGAGGGTGAAACCGGCCTGCTCTACGAATCTTTCTCATTCCGCATCGCGGGCTTTGAGAACGAGGTCCGGCTGATCGGCCTGATCGACGACGCGTCATGACGAGGCCTGGCGTCCCTTCGCCCTATCCCACTCAGACTGCCCACTTTGCCCTCCCGCCCGACTCACCGGCGGGGGCTTTTTCATCATTCTGATGATTTTCACTTGCCGGGCGTCAAATTCGGTTCATCTTCTCTTCTAACGGAGAAGTGACTTGTGCTGATACAGACATCACCCCAACATATCCAGCTTGGCCGGGCCGCGGAAAACGCGCTGCTGGCACCCCGCCGTCTTCGTCGCGGCCGGGTGGAGTGCGGGTGTATCTGTCTCTGTTGTTGCGGCGTCTGTTCTGACGCGCCGGCGACGCTCCAGCACATCCCAGTCTGATCCGGAATTCTGACTCCAAGACTGTTGTTGATGCTGCCGCCGGTGCCCAAAACCGGCGGCCGTTTTTCTATCTGTTCCTCGATTGCGTTCACCCCCCGGAGAGAAGAAAGGTCACGCCCCATGAAACCTCGGTACATTCTCGGATTTGTCATCCTGGCCGGAGCTGCGCTCGGTGTCGCAACCCTTGCGAGCACCGGCCAATCCAAAGCCGATACGAAACAGTCGATTTCTTCCTGGTCATCACTTTTGACCGCGGAAAAGCTTTACGACCGGCTGCTCGATCCGCACCTGCTCATCATTGATGTGCGTCCCGAAGATCAATACGCCGAAGGACACATTCCCGGCGCGATCAACATTCCCGGCGTGGAGTGGCGCACCCCCGGCGCCCGCCCCGGTGAAGGCGACAGTCAGTACATCTTCCGCGACCGCAATGACCAGATGGACATCGCCCGCTACGAGGAGTTGCTCAGTACCTACGGCGTGCGCAACGATCATCGTATTGTCATCTACGGTCACCACGGCGGTACGGCGAACGGTTCCATTCCCGCCATGCTGCTCGACATGCTCGGTCATGATGAAGTGGCCTTTCTCGACGGCATCGGCGTCAACGAATGGCAGAACTATGGTCTCTCGCTCGGATCGGACGCCACCACCCTGCCCCGCAGCCGGTACCGCGTGGAGAACGCGCGAACCGAGCGAATGTGGAACCTCGAAAACGTCCTGGAGAATCTCGAGAATGACCAGGTCGTCTTTCACGACACGCGCAGCATCGGTGAGTTTGAAGGCACGAGTCTGCGCAATAATGCGTACGGCGGGCGCATCCCCGGCGCGCAGTTGCTGGATTACGCGGCATTCTTCAAAGATGAATCCCACTGCACCGTCGACCCCGAGACGGCCAGAGCCAAGCTGATCGACGCCGGCATCACCCCGGACAAAAAGGTCGTCCTCTACTGCCAGACCTCCACCCGCGTCAGTCTGCCGTATCTCATCATGAAGGACCTCGGCTACGAAAACATCATCGTATACGATGCCAGTTGGCACGAATACGGCAACCGCGATGACGTGCCGATCGAACAGAAGGTATCACGCAACCCGTAAACTCGAATCCTTTCGGGGCAGTTTCGTAGACTGCTCCTGCTCCTCCAAACAACCGTTCCGCTGACGCGGAGCGGTTGTTTGTTGGCGCTTCA
>SKZB01000381.1 GCA_007127615.1 Phycisphaerales bacterium
AACGCCGGCGCGGGGAGCGGTGCCGTGAGGATCGCGCTGGTTCGCCAACTCGATCGCTGGCCATTGCTCGTCGGCCTGGCGGTGCTGATCGTCCTGGTCGCGTATCCGGCCGCGCTGCTCATCGTGCAGAGCATCTTTCCCGAAGCGCTCGCCGGTGACTTCTCCGCACCGTTCGGCGCGTACCGGCGCATCCTCACGACCGACGGCGTGCCGGGGATGCTCTGGAACTCCGTCCGCTGGGCCGGCGCGACGACCGCCCTGGCGTGGCTGATGGGCGTGCCGTGCGGATACGTGCTCGCGCGGACGAATCTGCGCGGCAAGGTGATCGCGCGGCTGCTGTTTCTCGTTCCGATCATGACCCCGCCGTACGTCTTCGCCCTGTCGTACACCCTGCTGATGCTGCCGGGTGGTTTCGGCGATTCCATGCTCGGCGGCGTGCCGGAGTGGCTGCGCTCGCTGTTCTTCAGCTTCTGGGGCGTGACGTTCGTGATGGCGATCTCATCGTTCGGCTACATTACGCTGGCCGTCGAAACGGCTCTCCGGGCGACGCCCATCCGACTCGAACACGCCGCGGCGATGCTCGGCGCTTCTCGTATGGACCAGTTTCGCCTCGTTCTGCTGCCGCTCCTGCGTCCGGCGCTGCTCAACGCCGGACTGCTCGTGTTTCTCGACGCCATCTCCAACTTCGGCGTGCCGGCGATCATGGGACCGAGGGCCAATCTGCCGCTGCTGCCGGCCGAGATCTACGCGCTCATCACCAGTTGGCCCGTCGATTTTCCGCTGGCGACCGCGCTCTCCTCGCTCCTGCTGTTCGTCGCGATCCTGACCCTGCTGGTCAACCAGCGGCTCCTGCGGCGAAGTCAGCAGTTCTCGGGACGATCCCCACAAACGCAGGAATACGCGCTGAGTCCGCTGGGGCACGTCTTGATCTGGCTGGGCTTTATCCTCGTCTTTCTGCTGACGGTCCTGCTTCCCTACCTGGCGATGCTGCTCAGCAGTGTCGTCGACCGATGGGCCGCCGGCACGCCGGAATTGACCTGGCGCCATTACCGGGAATTGCTCACGCCGGGGTCGCGCGGTCTGGGTGCCCTGTGGACCAGTCTCTGGCTCAGTCTCGCGGCCGCGACGATCTGCGCCGCACTCGGCGGCTTCATCGCCTACGCGATCGCGCGCTTTCGCGGCCCTCTGGCGACACTGCTCGATCTCACCGCCACGCTGCCGCGCGTCCTGCCGAAGATCGTCATGGCCGTCGCGCTGATCATGGCGTGGAATGCGCCGTGGGTTGGCGATCTGCGTCTCTACAATACGATCTGGATGCTGCTGGTGGCGTACATCGCACTCTATCTGTCCGATGCGCTGCGGTATGGCGATGCGGGGATGCGGCAGATCAGCCCGCGGCTGGAACACGCCGCCGAATCTCTCGGCGCCTCCCGTGCCCGGTCGTTCGGCCGCATCACCCTGCCGCTGCTCTGGCCGAGTCTCCTGGCCGGCTGGCTGACGACGTTCATTGCGTGCATGCGCGACCTGGTGGCGTCGGTGATCCTGCTTCCGCCGGGCGTCGAAACGGTCGGCAGCTTCATCTTCAATCAGTTCGAACAGGGCGAGATCGCCGCGGCCATGGCGATGGCGACGCTGGTCATGATCCTGACCACCACGGTCCTTCTCTTCGTCCAGCGATCCGCGCGCGGCCGCAATCGCCGATAGTTCCTCCCGCATTGAATTCCGGCTACGCCCAGAACGGACGGTTCAATCGCCATCAATCGACCGGGGCATTGGCCACCTGCCTGGAGAGGCGATCGCATCGGCCGGAATCAGTCCCGGCGATGGAGCGGGATCCCTCGCCCCGGGACCGGCGAACAACCGGGAGATCTCTTTCCGCTGACTCAACCCGCGATTCCCAACCGCCAGGACCGCGAGTAGACTGCGATCATGCTGGTTGCCGCCGTTCAATACGACATCGTCTGGGAAGACAAGCCCGCCAATCACCGGAAGGTCGAGCGAATGCTCGACGAGGCGGAGATCGCGCCGGGAACGTTCGTCCTGCTGCCGGAACTCGGGGATACGGGGTTCAGTTTCAATCTGGATGTGACCGTCGATGACCGTTCGCTGAGCTGGGCGAAGGCGCAGGCGAAAGCGCGCGGCGTCTGGATTCAGGTGGGGTACGCCGAGCGCGGGCCGGATGACCGCGGCCGCAACTGCGCGACGATCATCACCCCCGAAGGCGAAGCGGCCGGAACGTACCGGAAGGTGCATCCCTTCAGCTACGGCAAGGAGATCGAGTACTTCACCGGCGGCGATGAGCTGTTGCTCTCCCGCATGAAGGAAGCGGTCGTCTGCCCACTGATCTGCTACGACCTCAGGTTTCCCGAGCTCTGGCGGCTGGGCGTGGTGGAAGGGGCGGAGCTGTTCACGATCGGCGCGAGCTGGCCGGCGCCGCGTCAGCACCACTGGCGGACGCTTCTCATCGCCCGGGCGATCGAAAATCAGACGTATATTCTGGCGGTGAACCGGGTCGGGCGCGACCCGCACCTGTCGTATCTTGGGGGGTCGATCATTCTCGCGCCGGACGGGGAGATTCTGGCCGAAGCGGGGTCGGAGGAGGAGGTCGTTCTCAAGGCGGAGCTGGACTTCGGCGTCCTGCGCTCGTGGCGGGAGAAGTTTCCGGCGCTGAACGACGTCCACCGGGCGTTTCTGGGTGAGGTGAAGACGGTCCGCACGTGAGGGTGAGGCGTTGATTGGAGGAGCCGGGCGTTTCGGGGTTGTTTTCGGGGTTGTGTCGTGCGGGGCGGGGCGCGGGAAGTCCTTGGGTCTCTTGACATTCGGCGGAAAGGGCGTACGCTTTCCCTTCTCAAATTGAGACGACGGCGAGGTAGCTCAGTTGGTAGAGCACGGCACTGAAAATGCCGGTGTCCCCGGTTCAAGTCCGGGTCTCGCCATTCATAAAACCGCTCTGGCGCAACGCCAGGGCGTTTTGTCTTGATAGGTCTGCCTCTCCTCGGGGTCCTACCAGCCTCAGCGCGATCGACGACGGTATACACCGGCCGCGGCTTTGTAGCAACATAGCCAGTGGAGCACGGACCGCCCTACTCCTTTCCGTCTTGCGCAAGCTGACGGCGAATAGTTGAAATCTCCTCCTTCAGATCCTCTCGGGCCGCGACAAACTTCTCAACGTCAATGGTGAGTTCATCATCGAGTGTCCTGGCAGCCGCCAGCACGACTTCGCCATCCTCGGCTTCTATGTTGAGAACTTTCCATCGGCCATCTCGCCGGCCGTAAAGCGAAACGCCCTCGCCCTCGCGAAACAGGACGCGCTGATCCACGTCTTTCCAATCCGGAACCGTCCCCACTCTGGCCACGTCATCCGGCTGAATCGAGTACGCAGCACCGGAGTCGTCGATGAGAAACAGTCCATCTGTCACGTCCAGCAGAAGCAGTGGCGGATTCAGTGTCATCCACTCATCAGCGA
>SKZB01000395.1 GCA_007127615.1 Phycisphaerales bacterium
AGTCAGTTGCCGCAGCGGAACTCGTTGATCGTGCCGCTCCCCGCCGAGGCGCGCGGGATGGAGCGGTTTCGTCTGAACATTCACTTCGAACACTTTGACGCTGCGAAAGAAGTGTGGAACGAAACGCACGTCATTCCCTCAGAGCTGGAGTTGGCTCAGATTGACACGCGGGCAGAACCGCTGAAGCCGATTGAGAGCGAAGAGGTGGAACGGGCGATTCGTTCCGCGGTGCGCGGGGAGGTTGTTCGTTGGCAGAAAGGGATTCACCCCATCCGATTCCGGTACGTCCCCCAAAGCACGTTCGTACCCGAACTCAACGACGTGGCGGTTGGGATCGAACTCACGCTGAGCCGCGATGGCGAAAAGGCGCGTCAGATCACGATGTGGTGGATGGGCGGCTCCAACCTCGCCGGCCTCCAACTCGATCGCAATCGGAACTTTGGATACGAAGTGACCTACGAAAACCATGACGTTCTCTTCGCACCGGGCGAACTCGATGCGGAATGGACCCTGGAAGTGGTGGGAAGATCATCCATCGCCGCCCGCGCGCAAACGGGCGGGTCTTACTGGCGCGGCGCTTTTACCGTGCCCGCCGAGTTTCACGATTCCGGGCGCGTCGCGCCGACGCCCGAGTCCTGGCGGCCCGAACACGATCCCGATTACGCCACGGGAGAGGTTCCCGCCCCGATCGAACGCCCCGATCCTGACGATCAGGATCAGGATCTCGAGCGCTGATCCCCGTGAACCCCGCGGCTTTCGTCCTGCAACCGCGCGTGCGCAAGGACGAGACGGATCGTGCTGTACGGTACTTCACCGTTGAGCGCTTCGTAGAGCGGCGTCAACCGGTCAGCGCGCAGCTCGCGTGCCGCGTCCATGACCTGTGAATACGTCGCTTGATCGACCCACGGCCCAAGCGATTCGCGCGGCTTGGCCTCGAGCCAGCCCTCGAGATAGCGGCAGATGGTCGATTCAGCGCGGCCGGTCTCTTTGGCCACCGCTTCGATCGACGCACCCTGGTCGAACATCTCGAACGCGCGCTGCCGCTGCGCGTTCGGCCGGGGCGAGGGGTTCGCCCGTTTCGGCGGCACGATCACCTCCACGTCGGCGGCGAGGCCGCGTTCTTCGCAATCGCTTCGGATGGCTTCGATAAAGCGCGGCCCCAGTTCGGTGAGTTTCTTCTTTCCCACCCCGGGAATCCGCGCCATGCTTTCCCGTGTGGTGGGCCGCATTCGCGCCATTTCGCGCAGTGTCGCGTCGTTGAGAACGATGAACGCCGGCACGTTCCGTTCCGCCGCGACGTCACGACGCACCCCGCGCAGTGTCTCGAACAGTTTCCGATCCACGCCCGACCACTCATCGGCGCTGCGCCCGGTCCTCTTGACATCGACGGGGCCGGGATCGGTCAGCGCGACTTCGCGTTCGCCGCGCAGGACGGCCGGCGACGCCTCGCCGAGCTGCAGCACCGGCCGATCGTCCTGCGTCTGTACGAGCAGGCCCTGGTCGACCAGCTGGAAGATGAGATGGCGCAGTGCCTTCTCGTGTATCTCGCGCAGAAGCCCGTGCGTGGAGAGTTGATCGTGACCGCGTTCGAGGACTTTCTGCGACCGGCTGCCGCGCAGCACTTCGATGACGTAGCTCACGCCAAACGATTGCCCGACGCGGTAGACGCAGGAGAGAATCTTCTGCGCGATCTCGGTCGCGCCTTCCATCGTGTCAAGCTCATCGAGGCAGACATCGCACGCGCCGCAGTTGTCTTTGGGGTACGTCTGTCCGAAGTAGCGTGAGAGCACGAGGTGCCGACACTCCGCCGAGGCGCAGAACCCCGCCATGTGTTTGAGCAGATCCTCCTGGGTGGCGATGATCGGCTCGGGGTCCGGCGCGTTCTCCGCGCTCAACCGGATGAGCCGCTTCCACTTCATCACATCGCCGTAGGTGAAGAGCAGCACGCATTCGGCTTCGAGGCCATCACGGCCGGCCCGTCCGGTTTCCTGCTGGTAATTCTCGATCGTCTTCGGCATCGCGGCGTGAATGACGCACCGCACGTTGCTGCGGTCGATGCCCATGCCGAAGGCGACCGTTGCGGCAACGACATCCAGCGTTTCGTTGGCGAATGACTCCTGCACGAGCGCGCGTTCGGACTTTTCCAGACCGGCATGGTACGCCGCGGCCTTCACGCCGTTTTCCTGCAGAAACCCCGCCATCGCTTCGGTGTCCTTGCGCGAAATGCAGTAGACAATGGCCGCTTCATTCTCGTGCCGCTTCACCGTTTCCAGCGCCTGCGCAAAAACATCGGTTGCGGGCTGTATGCGGTAGACCAGATTCGGCCGATCGAACGTACCGACGAGAATCTTCGGATTCCTCAGGCCCGCCTGCTCAACGATGTCTTTCCGCACGCGCTCGGTGGCGGTGGCGGTGTAGGCGTGGATGCTCGCATCGGGAAAGCGATCGCGCAGAAGGGCAAGCCGGCGGTACTCCTGCCGAAAGTCATGCCCCCATTGACTGATGCAGTGCGCTTCGTCGATCGAGAATGCGCGCACCCGCTGGTGGCCGAGAAAGTCAAGAAAAGTCGGCGTCATCAACCGTTCCGGTGAGACGAAGAGCAGCCGGAGGCGATTGTCACGGATGGCATCGCGCAGCGCCTCGCGTTCTTCCGAAGTGATGCTGCTGTGAATCGCGGCGGCCGGGTATCCGCTTTGCCGCAGACCATCAACCTGATCCTTCATCAGCGAGATGAGCGGCGAGACCACAACATCGAGGCGACCGGCGATCAGGGGCGGAATCTGGTAACACAGTGACTTTCCGCCGCCGGTCGGCATGACGATGAGTGAATCCCGGCTGGCCAATCCCGCTTCAATCGCTTCGCGCTGGTGCGGCCGGAGCGTTTCGTACCCCCAATATTGCCGGAGTGCTTCGAGGATGCGCGGATCGACCCCGGACGGCGCGACTTCATCCGGCGCGCCGGCCGTGCCGGTGGATTGGGGTTGCTCGCTGCTCATCGTTCTTCTCCCGCGGAAACGGTACCACGCCTCGGCAGCGTATTGTCGCGCCGATCCTCAGAGAGATAATACCGTACAAACTACGGACGCAAGGTGGGCGGCGGGCAGGGGCCATGATTTTTTGTTGGGTCTCCAGGAAATCGTGTGGGAAACGAGTGACGGTTGCACCTCCCCCGGGGGGCTTCGCCGCCAGCCCTCCAATCCTGAAGACAAGTCCCCCCGGCTCCCCTCGAAAGGGCTCAGGGGCCATGGCCATCGGGCTTCCACGGGTTGCGCATCGGCGCCCCTTCGGGGGCTTTCACTGCCGTGCGCCTCCCCTCCCTCCGTCCCTCCGTCGCTTCGTCGCTTCGTCGCTCATTGCCTCCGTGCCTTCATGTCTTTGCTGAGAAGCTCTCATCCGTGCGGGTCACTTTCGCAGATTCCTGAAGCGCTTTTTTGTTTTTTCGTTGACAGATCGCCGGGAGAGC
>SKZB01000293.1 GCA_007127615.1 Phycisphaerales bacterium
CAGCACCTGGCGTCGGCGGTCGAGAATGCTCCGTCTTGCATTGGCGCCCATGGAAGCGGTTTCGATCCCGGTGAGTTGGGTCGCCTGAAACTGGACGACCTGTTCCAGGTCGGCAGCCCTCTGTCGGGCTTCCGCCTCGGCGGTCCGGGCGCGTTCTGCTGCGGCGCTCGCTTCCCGGCGGCTGGACTCAGCGAGATGGCGCTGCTCGGCTTCTTCGGTCCGGGCCCGCCTTTCGTCATCCCGCGCCCGCAGCGCCTCCTGGCGCGCCTGCTCGGTCTGCAGGTACAGCGAACTCATGCCGGCCAGCGCGCCGACGAGCAAAACGAGCATCAGGACCGCGGAGGTGACCGCGGCGCGATGACGCTGCGCGAATTTTCGGAACCGGTACCACCGGCTGGGTGGGCAGGCCGCGACGGGCTCACGCCGCAGAAACCGGCGAAGATCATCCGCCAGCGCGCTCGCGCTGTCGTACCGTTCGGTGGGCTCTTTGGCCATCGCCTTGCGGATGACGGTCACCAGGTCCGATGGCAGCGGCTTGTTCCGGAACGTTGGGGGCGGCGGATCGGTGTTCCGAATCAATTGCGCGGCCTTGAAAACCGAAGTGTTTTCACAGTCAAAGGCGGGGCGTTCCGCGATCAATTCGTACGCCACCACGCCGAGCGCGTACACATCGGTGCAGACATTCGGCTGATCCTCGGTCGCGCCGCCGAGCTGTTCGGGGCTCATGTATGCCAATGTGCCGAGCAGATGGCCGGCCAGGGTCATGGCTTCAGCGTCGGACTCGGCATGGTGAACGAGTCGCGCGATACCGAAGTCGAGCAGGTGCGGCCGTCCGTGGGCATCGATCAGGATATTGGCGGGTTTCAGGTCGCGATGAATCACGCCGCGCTGGTGCGCGTGATGAACCGCTTCGCAGACGGCGATCAGGAGTTCCAGCCGAACATCAAGGTCCGGGCGCTCGCGTTCGAGGGCCTCATTGAGTGGCGTCCCGTCGATCAGCTCCATGGCGAAAAAGGGATGTGGGCCGGCATCGGCTTCCCACACGCCGACTTCGTACACCCGCGCGATGCCCGGGTGTTCCAGCATGGCCAGGACCGCCGCTTCGAACCTGAAACGTCTGACGGTGGTGGGGGATGCCAGTGATCGAGAGAGAATCTTCAGCGCGACGGTGCGTTGTAACGGCCGGTGAAATGCTTCGAAGACCACGCCCATGCCACCGCGGCCGATCTCGCGCCGGACTTCGTAGCCGTTGATCTCACGCCCGAGCAGGCCGGTCGCGATCATATCGGGGGGCAGTGCGTTCTCTTCCTGCGCCAGATCCGCCAGAAGTCGGCTGAGCAGGTTCTCCGTCGATCCGGCATGGTGGGCCAGCATGGCCTCTGCTTCATCGCGCAGTGATCCGTCGTCACCGCAGTATTCATCGAGCAACCGTGCGTGCTCGGCCGGGTCGGCATCGACCATCCGGTGGAAGATTTGCTTCAAACGCTGGTGGCGCTGCGGACTCATGCGTCAAGTTTCTCGTCGCTCAGTTTCATCAGGAGCCAGGCCTTGGCCATGGCCCACTCTCGCTCGACCGTGCGCAGCGGCTTCTCAAGCGTGCTGGCAATCTCCCGCATCGTCATCCCGCCGAGAATGCGCCGGCAGACGATTTCGTACTGCAGGCGGTCGGCCGCATGCAGTTTCTGCAGCGATTCACTCAGCGCCTGGATCGTCGTTCGCCGGGCCGGTCGTGGCTCACGATCGATCGTGAGGGTCAGCGACGCGCGTTCCACTTTGCGGCGGCGCAGGCTGTCGATCAAGACCCGATGCATGATGCGGCAGGCGATGGCCTTGAAGTGGGCCACATTGGCAAACTCCCGCTGCTGCTGCCCCTCCATCCGCAGCCAGGCTTCATGCACCAGGCCGGTCGGATCGAACTCGACGCGTCCCTCGGAACGTCCCAGCAGCCGATCCGCCGCCGTGCGGAGCTCGCGATAGATTTCCTCATCTTCGTGGATAGATTCGGCGGGAAAATCAGGCATGGATCGCTCGGTTTCGGGACGCTTCCCGGCGAAGTGTGATGGGTCACGGAACGCTTCCGGCCCGGAGGGGTCGCAGCAACGTTCATGTATTGAGCAGAGTTGTTGCATGCAGTTTGGCGGCTCGGCCGGCTGAAGTCAACCATGATCCTCGGGTTACGTTCGCATCAGAAAGGGCGACGGTCGGGCGGCGGGCCTCATTCGAGAATTTTTTGGGGCAGATTCTGGCGGTCCCCGGGGCTTTGGTTCGCGTTTGGGGGGAGCGGAAATTGTCGGGATGACGGCTCATAACGTTCAAACTTTGCCGGGTTTGTGTCCAGACGGACCCAATCCCGGTGTCGCCCGCCGCGCGAAGACGGAAACAGAGGCGGCCGGGGCCGGTGGCCGCGATCTGCCGGATGAACCGGACGGGCGGATCCGGGCGGGGATTGACCGGTCCCGAAAACCGCCCGAGCCGCCCTTGCCTTGCGTCCCGGAATGACTACACTACGCGATTCTTCCGTCCCTTGCGGGGCGGTTTTTCGTCGGGGTCAGATCGTGTGCCGGCGGAGCAAGTCAGGGTGGGCCGATTGGCGTGCGTGGGCCGTCGGACGACTGAGTTGAGCCCTCGTCACCGACCTGTCCCAGAGGCAGGCCACCGTAGCTCAGTGGTAGAGCACACCCTTGGTAAGGGTGAGGTCACGGGTTCAAGTCCCGTCGGTGGCTCTCGGGTGCTCGCAGGTGTTGAATCGGTTGTCAGACCGATCGGGCCGACGGGTGCCGGTTGAGTTCGCATTGCGTTGTCGATCGCGGAAGGTCCGCAATCGATGGTTTGATTTTTCAGTTGGGTGCCGGCACTGACAGGACCGGCTGTGAACAAAGTTGTTGGAGACACTTTACAATGGCCAAGGCGACATTCGAACGAAGTAAGCCGCACGTCAACGTCGGAACCATCGGTCACATTGACCACGGCAAGACGACGCTGACCGCGGCGATGACCATGCGGCAGGCGCACAAGGGCCTCGCCAGCGCGCGAGCGTTTGATCAGATTGACAACGCTCCGGAAGAAAAGGCCCGTGGCATCACCATCGCCACCAGCCACCAGGAATACGAGACGAACGCGCGTCACTACGCCCACGTCGACTGCCCCGGTCACGCGGACTACGTGAAGAACATGATCACCGGTGCCGCCCAGATGGACGGTGCCGTGCTCGTGGTGGCGGCGACCGACGGCCCGATGCCCCAGACCCGTGAGCACATCCTGCTCGCCCGTCAGGTTGGCGTGCCGCGTATCGTCGTCTTCATGAACAAGTGCGACATGGTCGACGATGAAGAGCTGCTCGAACTCGTCGAACTCGAAGTGCGCGAACTGCTTTCCAAGTACGATTTCCCCGGCGACGATATCCCGGTCATTCGCGGTTCCGCCCTCAAGGCGATGGAGTCCAACGG
>SKZB01000020.1 GCA_007127615.1 Phycisphaerales bacterium
CGAACGATCTTCCGGCATCAGGTCCGGCGCGGTGCGTTCAATCAAACGAGCCGCTTGCGAGCGATGAATCGACGACGCCATACGGGCCAGGCGAATCGCTTCCTGCGAGCACGCTTCGATCGTGCCGCGGGTCGACTCGCCACGCATCCCGTTCGTCCGTGAACCGTCGGATCGTCGCGCTTGTGAAATCAGCTCTCGAAGATGCTCACGCATCGGGCACTCCTTGCCGGTTGAGCGTTGGGTCTGATTCCTTCCATGCAAGCCGCGTGCCGGGATCTCGGGCCGCCCGCGACCGATTCGGGCGGGTTCCCCACGAGGAGAAAATGTCGTTGAATACTTCGGCATCGGGGACCGCGCGATGATGGCGGCTTCCCTCACGAACGAATGAATGGCGCCGGTTCGGCCGCGCGGGGGTTCCCGGGGGCGATGGTCCGGGATGCCCCGCCGCGCAAGGGCTGCCCGCCGATGGCGCCAAATCGCGCAAAGATGACCTCTCCCCGCCTCCCTCTCCCCCACCACCGCGCCGCGACGGCGGCGGAAGACAGATTCACAAGCGTTGGTGTCGCCGGGAGCCCGGGGGGTTGGGCGGGAATATCGCATCGGCGCTCCCATGCGGCGGGTTTCCTCACCGCAGCCGATCGGCCCTGGATCGGGCCACGGCCCGAAACCGGCGGTCAACCGCGATTCGGCGGCCCGGGACCGCCTCCTGACGACGAAAATATCTGTCGTGCCCGGCGGATTGCAGCCGATATCCCCTTGACCCGTTTGAGGATGCGTCATGAACGAGGACTCTAGACGCGGGCCGGATGAGGCCGAACCCTGGTCCGCCTGCCCGCATATCAACGGCAACGACCTGCGTTGCGCCAGCCGGTTCTGTCTCGGGCGACTCGCCCAGGCCTATTCGGTGTGCTTCGGATCCTACCGGGCGTGTCCGATGTACCACCGACTTAATGCCGAGCAGCAGCAGGTGCGCCATGAACCCGCCGCCGAAACCGCGCCCCGGATTTCGATCACCGCCCATGGCCGCGCCCTGCCCCTTCGACGCACCGCTTCGTAGTTTTCTCAACTACATCAAGGTTGAGGCGGGTCTGTCCCCGGCAACGCTCGACGCGTACGGCCGGGATCTGCGGGACCTGATCCGATTTCTGAAGGATCGCGCGGTCCGCTCCCTCGATGCGATCACCTCTTCACTCCTCGCCGAGCACATCCGCTCTCTGCACCGGGATCGCGGAATGCAACCGACCTCCGTCGCTCGGCATCTGGCGAGTTTTCGCGTGTTCTTCCGGTTCCTCGAAGCCAACGGTCGAATCACGAACAACCCCACCCACCTCCTCGAATCGCCGACGAAATGGCGGCGCCTGCCGGGGGTTCTGTCCCCCAAACAGATGCGGGGGCTGCTTGCGGCGCCGAATCCGAGCCACGGCCGGCTCTGGACCCGCGACAAGGCGATGCTCGAGCTGATGTACGCCGCGGGGCTCCGCGCTTCGGAGGTCGGTTCCCTCCAGATCGCCGACTACAAGCGGGACCTCGGCGTGCTGCTCGTCTCCGGCAAGGGCGCCAAGCAGCGACTCGTCCCGATTGGTAAACCCGCCCGAGAAGCGACCGAACGCTATCTGAGTGAGCTTTATCCGCGCCTGGTTCGCTGGCAGGACGGCCGGGATGAAGGACGCCTGCTGCTCTCCAACACCGGCCGGCCGCTGGAACGGGTGGCCGTCTGGCAGATCGTCCGCCGGGTCGCGCTGCAGGCGGGGATCGACCGGGTTCATCCGCACAAGTTGCGGCACAGCTTTGCGACGCATCTCCTCGCGGGCGGCGCTGATCTCCGCGTTGTGCAGGATCTGCTCGGCCATGCGGATGTCGCCACCACCCAGATCTACACCCATGTCGACCGCAGCCGGCTTCGTGATGTGGTCAGCCGGCACCATCCCCGGCCGTAACCACCGGGATTTTGACGGGATTCCGATTGCCCCGCGTCTGAAAGATCGGATCAGAAAATTCCAATGCGACTCCAGGGAAGGGTGTCGGTATCATCGATGGGTCGCGCCGGCGTCATGCTGGCCACGTTCGTTCAGTCCCGGGAGGAGCTAATCACCATGACGGCAGACAACTGGAGACGCCCCCCAGGGCCAATCTCAACCGGTTGCGGGCGACGCGGGATCAGCGGGCTCGTGCTGCTCGTTCTGGCGCTCACCGGAACCGCCGCGCCGGCCCAGGACTCGGCGGAGGACTTCCTCACCCCCCTGGTCAACCAGATTCAGTTCACGCAGATTCTGCAGCCGATCGATCTGACCTTCGATCAGCGCATGATCGCCGAGCTGGTCTACGACGATTACCGCGATGCGATTCAAAACGCGATCCGCGCCGCCAACCGCGAGGCGGATCAGGCCGGCCGCGTGTACATCGCGGAGGCGCTCTCCGGAGAACGACTCCTGCAGCCGAGCCAGCTGCGCCAGATTCAACGAAACGTGCTGCAGGTGTACGGCAAGTACCTTGATATTCCTGATGAACAGTTTGAATTGCTCGGTCTGAACCTCAAGAGCGTCCTCGTTGATGAGCAGGGTGTCGGGCTCGACGAGCGCATCCGGGCGCTGCGCCGATCCGTGTACCTCCATCCTCGTCACCGCCACCGCGATTACTACGAGTACGCCGGTGACGGTGTGGACCTGCTCCTGCTCGTGGAAGAAGCCCGGGAAGAGGGCAACGAACTGGCGGGATTGCCGGCTGCCGAACTGGAGTCCATTCTTTCGTCCTACGAGCTCGAACTGGATGCGTTCCTGCGGGAGACCTCCGGCGCCTACCGCCGAAATCGCATCGACATGCGACTGGCGCGAATCAACCGCGACGATGCGGCAGAGCGCGGCGCGGTTCGAGATGGACTGGAAATCTGGCGCCGGCTGTACACCCTCAATCAGCAGACAAGCGAACGGATCGCGGAACTCGCGCAACGGCACGGCGGGGACGAGCTCGCGATCACCTGGCGCGACCGAGTGCTGGAAGCCAACTTTGCCTGGCTGTTCACCGAACGTCCGCCGGATCGTCAGTACGAGTGGTTGCAAACGCAGGAATTGAACGCTTCCCAACTGACGCGGATCGAAACGGCTTTCACGCGGTACCGCGGCCTGCGCCGAGCGCTGAACGAAGAGGCCATCCGGCTGATGCTCGAAGCGCGCACCGACCACGGCGCGGTGGTGTACTCCATGATGGCGCCGAATGAAGTGCCCTCGGGGCGGCCGCAGCAGATCTACCGGCGCCTTTTGCGCAATTCCGGTGAGTTGACCTCGCTGGAAAGCTCCACCACGGCGGCCTTTGAGGAAGTGCTGAGCGACCAGCAGAGACGCGCCATGCGGTTATCAACGCGACGCGCGCCCCTTCGTCCATAGCCGAAACGGTCGGTACCCTCCGGCCTTCGGAATTGACACTGCGCCCGGTCGGCGGATCATGCA
>SKZB01000412.1 GCA_007127615.1 Phycisphaerales bacterium
ACCTTCTGGCGGGTGTAGGGGTCGACCATCTCGCTGTCGAGAATCTCGTTGATCTGGCCGATCATCTGGCGGAAGAGCGAAATGGCCTTCTCGTTCATCTGCTCTTCGTAGGCCGTCATTTCCTGCTTGAGCTGCTTCTTCTGCTCATCGGAAAGGTGCATGCGGCGCGAAAACTTGCGGGTGCCGATGACGATGCCCTCCGTGCCGGCCGGCACTTCGAGCGAATCGTTCTTCACATCTTCACCGGCGCGCCCGAAGATCGCGTGCAGCAGCTTTTCTTCCGGCGTCAGCTCGCTCTTCGACTTCGGGCTGACCTTGCCGACGAGGATGTCGCCGGGCCCGACCCGGGCCCCGACCCGAATCACGCCGCTTTCATCCAGGTTGCGCAGCGCCTTCTCGGAAACGTTGGGGATATCACGGGTGAACTCTTCCCGTCCCAGCTTCGTTTCGCGAACCTCGACATCGAATGAGTCGATGTGGATCGAGGTAAAAGTATCGTCCTTCACCAGACGTTCGGAGAGAACGATGGCGTCTTCAAAGTTGTAGCCGTCAAAGGTATTGAACGCGACCAGCGCGTTCTTGCCGATCGCCAGTTCACCGTTCTTCGTGGAGGCGCCGTCCGCGATGATCTCGCCCGGCTTGACCTTCTGGCCGAGTTTGACGATCGGTTTCTGGTTCTGGCAGGTTCGTTCATTGAGGCCGCGGAACTTTCGCAGTTCGTATTCATCGGCGTTGTCAATGATGATGCGTTCGGCATCGACATAGGTCACGGTTCCTCCGCGACGCGCTTTGACCAGCATGCCGGAAAACTTGCCCGACTCCTGTTCCATACCGGTCGCCACCACCGGGGGATCCACCTTGATCAGCGGCACGGCCTGGCGCTGCATGTTCGAACCCATGAGCGCGCGGTTGGCGTCGTCGTGGTCGAGGAACGGAATCAGCGAGGCGGAGACGCCGACCGTCTGTTTCGGCGAGATATCGACGTAGGCGACATCATCCGCATCGACCTGGGCGAAGTCGCCACTGATCCGCCCGAGTGCCTGCCCTTCCAGGATCCTGCCGTTTTCATCCAGCACATCCGTGGTGGCGAGAACGGCTTTCAGTTCCTGGTCGGCGCGAAGGTACTCCACCTCACCGGTGGCCTTGCCGTTCTTGACCGTGCGGTACGGCGTCAGCAGGAAGCCGTACTCATCGATCTTCGAATAAATGCCGAGCGAGGCGATCAGGCCGATGTTGGTGCCTTCCGGCGTCTCGATCGGGCAGATTCGACCGTAGTGGGAGATATGAACGTCACGCACTTCAAAGCCGGCCCGCTTGCGGTTGAGACCGCCGGGGCCGAGCGCGGAAAGCCGGCGCTCGTGCACGAGTGTGGAGAGCGGGTTGGTCTGGTCGACGACCTGGGAAAGCTCAGCGCGGCCGAAGAAGAAGTCGATCGCGCTGGAAATGCTCTTGGAGTTGACGAGATCGGCAACTTTGGACAGCTCATCGGGATCCTTGACGCTCATGCGTTCCTGCACGGTGCGCCGGAGTTTCAGAAAGCCCTTGCGCATTTCCTCAACCGCGAGTTCATCGAGCGTGCGCAGTCGACGGTTGCCGAGATGGTCAATATCGTCAACGTGCGCCTTGTTGCGCTTGCCGCGGAGGTCGAGAATGTAGTTGATCACCGAGAGGAAGTCTTCCGCCCGCATGTGCATGATGTCTTCCGGGACATCCATGTCGAACTTGCGGTTGATGCGGAAGCGGCCCACCTTGCCGAGGCGGTACCGATTTTCATCAAAGAATTTTTCCTTGAAGAGCGCCTTGGCCTTGTCGACCTGAGGCGGGTTACCGGGCCGAAGCCGGCCGTAGATCTTGAGCAGCGCCGCTTCATACTCGGTCACCTCCGCGAGGAAGTCGAGTTTTTCGACGGCGAGGGTGTTGAGCATCAACGGATCGGAGGCGTCGGAAATGACGCGCACCGACTTGATGCCGGAACTGAGAATCGTATCCAGGGCCGGACCGAGCGGTTTGCCGACGCTGCACAACTCTTCGCCGGTCTCCTGATCGATGATCATCTCGGCGGAGTAGTGTTCGGGCTTGAGCTTCTCAACCTTGACCTCTTCCACGGTGTAGAAGAGTTCCAGCAGCTTGTCGGTCGAGCTGAATTCCGGGTCCAGCGCCCGGAGGAAGGTCGTCGCCGCAATCTTGGTGGACTGATCGATGCGCATGGCCAGCACATCTTTCTTGGTCACCTCGAGTTCGATCCACGAACCGCGCTCGGGAATCACTCGCGCCGAGTGCAGCGGCCGATCGCCGACGGAAGAGACGATGCCGAAGTCCACCCCGGGCGAACGGTGAAGCTGGCTCACGATGCAGCGCTCGGCACCGTTCACGATGAACTCGCCGCCGCCCATCATGATCGGAATCTCCCCGAGGTAGATCTCTTCCTCGGGAACTTCATCCACGCCTTCGCGAACGAGGCGAACGGCAACCCGGAACGGCCTGCCGTAGGTCAGCCGCAATTCACGACACTCATCCGGCGTATACCGGGGCTCATCAAGCTTGTAGTACCGATACTCAAGCTTCATCGTTCCGTCGTAGGACTCGATCGGAAAGATCTCGCGCAGCAGCGATTCGAGACCCCGGCCGGGATCCCGCTGATCGTACGTCTTGTCCATCTGAAGAAACCGCTCGTAGGCGTCGCGCTGGACCTGAGTCAGCTCAGGCACGGGGATCGCGTCGCCGCGCTTCGAGAAGTCGCGAACCTTGGTTGAAACCATTAAATCACCTCACGTGCCGACACGTGTTCCATGTCGTAGACGTCGCAACAGTGGCAACCGAAGTCGCCTCTGGAGACACTTTGGGTCATGTGGAAAATTGGAGAGCCCATTCCGCGCAGCCACGTATGGTATCCGGCCCCTAGCGTATGAACAACCGCCGTGCAAGTAATTCTTGAATTTTTTTCGAATTCAATCTGAGTTGGCATGCGCCGATCTTCGGACCCATCCCGACCCTGCGATTGAATCCCGGTTTCGATTGGCTCATGAGACCGTTTCTCACTGGCCTTCCGGCGTCCGCAACGGATAATTCACTCGACCGACGAGGCGTGCTGCCGAAGACCGGCAGTCGCCTTTCAGAACCCGAACCCCACCCGATGATCCCCGATGATTATGGCGATCAAGGTGATCGAGATGATAAGGAGAGAACCATGATTCATATCGACAATGGCCAATGCGGAATGTGCGCCCACTTTGGTGAGCATCACCCCGAGGATCCCAGACTGGTCCAGATCCGGGTCAACGGCGAAGCGCCGGAAGAACTGGTCGACGAATGCGGTCACCCCAAACACGCGGGATTGAACCTGAAGGTCGCTCCCCACAGCAGTTGTGACGGCTTTACCCCCGCCCAAGCCGCGTGAAAAACCGTGTGAAAGGCCGCGTGAAAAATTGTTTCCGGTCC
>SKZB01000400.1 GCA_007127615.1 Phycisphaerales bacterium
TCCACCATGCTCATACTGTTCAATCTTCTGGTGGATGTGCTCTACGCCTGGGTCGACCCGCGGATTGAGCCGGGGTAAAGGTCGGGCGCCGGGACCACGAGAACGGGTTGCGTGCCGGTGATTCCGCCGCGCGGGGCGGGCGGTCAGAAACGCATGCTCCTACAACAGCTTCAATGAACGCAGATCCTCGCGCGGTTCGTCGAAGGAGCAGGAACCGAAGCTCGTGGCGAAATCTTCACGCAGCTCGTCGATCTCTTCCGCGGAGAGGATGTGACCGCGCCAGTTGATGCGGTCATCCTCGATCTTGAAAACATCGAGGGATTCGGTCTCCAGAATCTGCTGAATGACATCCACATCGAGTTCGTGCGCCATGGCCAGGCAGCCAGCGATAAACACATTCAGAAATCCGAACTCTTTGGTCTGAACTTTCTCGGAGTACCGCCGCAACGGATGGTGCAGGCCGGCGGTCGCCTTGAACGGCACATCGGAACCGGCGCAGGCGGCGATGAATCGCGCGAGGTGCTCCGGCGCGGGGTAGTGTTCCGCCGTGACGCCGCCGGTACGAACCTTGGCGCCGGCATCCCCGCCGGCCAGGGTGGCGATCAGGCCGCGCGGGTCGTCCGAGACCGGAATTTCCACAAACGGAAAGACCTCCGGCTGAATCACATCCAGCGCGCGGTCGATCTCCTCCGGCGTGTTGGCCTTCAACTCGATGACATCCACCTTCGCCAGCCCGTTGGCTGCATCTTCGTGCTTCTCGTTGAAGAGGGTGATGCGGTCGAGGTCCTGCAGCATCGCTTCGTGCTCCGCCGCGGGACTCGTGATGCCGCTGATAGTCCACGGATCGCCTTCGGGATCACGGGGCAGCAGGTCGGCGGCGTGTTCTTCGAACTCATCGAGTCGCGCGATCGGCACGATGAGACGGCCGAGCATCCATGCGTCCTCGGCTTTCAGAAACGATGCGTAATTCCGCACCGTCGTCGGCATATCGAGCTTCGCGGGGGGAAAGAGGCCCGCGTAGTCGATGAGGTGATGAAGCAGGGACTGCAGACTTTCTCGCGTTGAGATCATGCGTTGCCTTCGCGTTTTTTGATGTTTGCCCAGGCGTCCCGGAGCGTCACCGTGCGGTTGAAGATGAGCGTGTCGCCGGTCGTGTCCGGATCAACGCAGAAGTAGCCGATTCGTTCAAACTGATACTGCGTGCCGGGCGCAGCACCCCGGACGGACGGTTCGATGATGGCCTGGCGGACGACGTTCAGCGACTCCGGATTGATCGATTCGCGCCAGTCGCCGTCTTCGGGCACGTCGCCGGGATCCTCCCGGGTGAAGAGGGCGTTGTACTCACGCACTTCCGCGCCGAGACCGTGCTTCGCGCTCACCCAGTGGAGGGTGGCTTTCACTTTGCGGCCGTCGGGGGCATTTCCGCCGCGTGATTCCGGATCGTACGTACAGCGCAGCTCGGTGATGTTGCCGCTGGCATCCTTGACGACATCGGTGCAGGTGACGAGATACGCGTAGCGGAGGCGGACTTCACGGCCGGGCGCGAGCCGGAAAAACTTCCGCGGCGGATCTTCCATGAAGTCGTCCTGCTCAATGTAGATTTCGCGGCCGAAGGGCACCTGACGGGTGCCCGCGCTCTCATCTTCAGGGTTGTTGACCGCGTCCAGTTCATCCGTCTGGTCTTCGGGATAATTTTCGATGACGACCTTGAGCGGTTTGATGACGCCCATCACCCGCGGCGAGGATTTGTTCAGATGTTCGCGGACATGGTGTTCAAGCAGGGCGATGCTGACCGTCTGTTGGCGCTTGGTCACCCCGACGCCTTCGGCAAAGGCGCGGATCGCTTCCGGCGGATAGCCGCGACGGCGCATGGCCGAGATGGTTGGCATGCGCGGGTCGTCCCAGCCGGCGACGTGGTTCTCGTTCACGAGTTCAAGCAGTTTGCGCTTGCTCATGACCGTGTGGCTGAGGTTCAGCCGGGCGAACTCGATCTGCCGGGGGTGATGGATCGCCAGCGCCCGGATGAACCAGTCGTAGAGCGGCCGGTGATCTTCAAACTCGAGCGTACAGACCGAGTGAGTGATACCTTCGAGGGCGTCCGACTGGCCGTGCGCCCAGTCGTACATGGGGTAGATCGACCAGGTTTCGCCGGTGCGGTGGTGCTTGGCCTTGAGGATGCGATACATCACCGGATCGCGCAGGTTGATGTTCGGCGAGGCCATGTCGATCTTCGCCCGCAGCACCCTGGCGCCGTTCTCATACGCACCATCGCGCATCTTTCGGAAGAGGTCGAGGTTCTCCTCGACCGGACGATCGCGGTGGGGGCTGGGCCGGCCCGGAGTGGTGAGCGTGCCACGGTGCTGCCGAATCTCCTCCAGCGAGAGGTCATCGACGTACGCCAGACCGGCGTCGATGAGCTGAACCGCCCAGGCGTAGAGCTGCTCGAAATAATCCGATGCGTAGAACTCGTTCCCGTCCCAGTTGAAGCCGAGCCATCGGATGTCTTCCTTGATCGCGTCGATGTAGCGCTGCTCTTCCCTGGTGGGATTGGTGTCGTCGAACCGCAGGTGACACTTCCCGCCGTACTGGGCGGCGAGGGTGAAATTAAGGCAGATCGACTTGGCGTGGCCGACGTGCAGGTAGCCGTTCGGCTCGGGCGGAAAGCGCGTGACCACGCCCGGGAAGCGACCCTGTTTGAGGTCATCTTCGATCGCGGTGCGGACAAAGTCGAGCGATGGTCGGGGTTCGGCGGTGGTCATAGGCGGAGGAACTCGTACGGACATTCGCGAGCTTGATCGACCGGCATTGTACCGCCTCCGACTCGGGACAACGACGTGGAGGGCCGGAATCACGATCGGGTCGGGCGAATCGCCGGGATTTCGCTTGTGAACGGCACCGCTCCACCGTTACACTACGGTCATTAGCCCCGGGATACCCCTCCTATGCCATATCTGGAAGTGAAATCGCCGCAGGGAAACCGGCGGCTGGAATTGAATGAGCAGCCGATCACGATCGGCCGCATGCCCGACAACGGGTTGGTGCTCTCTGACGATCGCGCCAGCCGGGAACACTGCGTTGTCGAGCCGCATGAGGGCGGATACCGGTTGCGGGATCTGGGCTCACGCAACGGGACGCGGCTCAACGAAAAGAAAGTCAAGCACGAACTGCTGGACAACGGCGACGTCATCCGAATCGGGAAAGTCGAGCTCCGCTTCATTGATCCGGATCAGATCACCACGCGCAAGAAGAGGCGGAAGACGCCCGACTATCAGGATGAACTCCGGCGCGAACGGCGGAAGCAGTCCCGGCAGGAAACGCTCGACTTCGATCCGGAGCGGGACGGCGTTGAGGTCCAGACCGACTACGAAAAGAAACTGCGGGAGATCATTGATACCGCACCGGAGAAACCGTTCAGCGAGCGTGACATCA
>SKZB01000004.1 GCA_007127615.1 Phycisphaerales bacterium
ATTCAGGACTTTCGGGGGAGCCAGGAGTCCCTTTGATTGAGGAACTGGCGGCCAAGCCCGTCGGTGAAACCGCTCCAACCCACATGATTCCCGGAAGATCGAAGAAGAAGCCTCGCCGAAGAGCCCGTGGCCCTGAACGGTGAGAACCAGCGCCGCCTCGCGACGAACAATCGCATCGGGCGCCGGAGGAAGAAGATGGCGGTCCGAGCATGGTTCAACCTGATGGCTCAGCTCCTCCCGGTTCGTCCGGCCGTGATCTGAATTCCCTCCACCACAAGTCGGCGCCAGCGCCAGAATCCGGCAAGTTCAATCGTGACGGTTCGGTCATCATCCGAAACGAAGTCGGGCGGAGAGAAGACGTGCACACCGTCGATGATGGTCTCGAGGTAATCCTGCGGATTCTGCGGCGGGCCGGCCTCCGCCACCGGGACAAGCGCACGGCCGCCGCAGCAACCATGCCGCGTTGAATGACGCAGCGTGATCGCTCCGCCGCGTTCCATCGTCCAGCGCCGGGCGGCGGGCGTCAGCGTGATCACTGCGCATAAGGTCATGAGTTCGTCTGGTTTGGCGCGGTGGCGGATGGTTCGGGTGCGAATTCCGGCTCAGGATCGGGGAATGCGTGGCGGGTGCGATTGGCGAAGCGCACCAAGGCGAGCATGACCGGCACTTCCACGAGGACGCCCACCACCGTGGCGAGGGCCGCCCCGGAGTGGAGGCCGAAGAGCGCGATCGCGGCGGCGACCGCCAGCTCGAAGAAATTGCTGGCGCCGATCATCGCCCCGGGCGCGGCAACCCGGTGCGGCACGCGCCATGCCTTCGCCCACCCGTAGGCAAGAAAGAAAATGAGAACCGTCTGGATGGTGAGCGGAATGGCGATGAGCAGAATGTGCAGCGGATTGTTGAGGATTCGTTCGCCCTGAAACGCAAAGAGCAACACCAGCGTCAGGATCAGACCCGCCGGGGTCACCAGTCCGATGCGCTTCATGAACACGTTGTCGAACCATTCAATCCCCCGGCGCTTGATCAGGACGACGCGCGTCAGGTAGCCGGCCACGAGCGGAATCACGATGTAGAGCACCACCGAGAGGGCGACGGTATCCCACGGCACGGAGATATCGGAGAGTCCCAGGAGCAGCATGACGATCGGCGCGAATGCGAACAGCATGATGATGTCGTTGACCGAAACCTGAACGAGCGTGTACGCCGCATCGCCTCTGGTCAGATAGCTCCAGACGAACACCATCGCGGTACACGGCGCCGCGCCGAGCAGGATCGCACCGGCCAGATACTCACGCCCGACGTCTTCCGGAATGAATGGCGCGAAGACGAACAGCAGGAAAAACCACGCGATGGCGAACATCGTGAACGGCTTGATCAGCCAGTTCACCGTGGTCGTGATGATCAAGCCCTTCGGTTGACGGCGGATCCCGAGAATCGAGGCGAAGTCGATCTGCACCATCATGGGGAAGATCATCGCCCAGATCAGAATCGCCACGGGAATGGAAACCTGCGCATACTCGAACCGGTTCAGTGTTTCGGGAACGATGGGTAAAAGCTGCCCGACGCCGATCCCGATGATGATCGCCAGCGCGACCCACACCGTGAGGAATCGTTCGAAGAGTCCCATCCCCTCGCGCGGATCGGGTGCATGATTATTGACGTTCTTGTGTTTGCTCATGGGCGGTTCGCTCATGGGGTCGAGGCGCTTTCCGTTTTATCATCCAGCGCCTCCGGCAGTGTCTCCACATACGCACGAACCTCATCGCGCACGCGGCGGTAATGTTCCAGCGCCTTCTCCGGATCGGTTTCGGTCGCCGCGAGCTTGGGCGGGTCGTCAAAGCCGTGATGAATCACCTTCGCATGGCCGGGAAAGACCGGGCACGTTTCGTGCGCGTGGCCGCAGACGGTGACGACGACATCCAGCGGGACACCACGGATCTCATCGAGCGTCTTGCTCGTATGCCCGCTGATATCCACGCCGGCTTCGGCCATGACCGCAACCGCGTGCGGATTCAGGCCGTGCTTGCGGGTGCCGGCTGAATACGGTTCGATCACATCGCCCTTCAGGTGCCGCGCCCACCCTTCGGCCATCTGGCTGCGGCAGGAGTTGCCGGTGCAGAGAAAGAGGAGTTTCATCTTCTCGCCGCCCTGGTCGTGATCGTCTCCGGCGTTCGATAACACTTCGTCAACTCCTCGGGGTTCATCTTCTGAATGCAGCCGAGCCGCTCCGCATCACGGCGAATCGTCGGCTCATCCTCCAGGTTCTTCTTCACCCACCGGATCGCCTGTTTCACCAGCGGCGACGGCTCGCTCGTTCTCGCGCTTCCGTTGCGTCGGCCCGCCGGTGGTTTCGTGCCCGCGAGGCGGTAGAAATGCCAGCGGCCTTCCTTGCGCTGCTCGATCAGACCCGCCTGGCGCAGGATCGACATGTGCTTGGAGACGGTGGACGGCGCCAGGCCGAGGATGTCAATGATCTGACACAGGCAGAGTTCGCCGTCCTGAAGCAGCACCAACGCCCGCACCCGCCCCTCATCGCCGAGCGCCCGGGCGACGGCGACGATATCACCGACGAATTGACTTTCTTGATTCGCCATGTAACGAAGTATACGACGCGGGGCCGGCGGGTCAAGAACCGCCTGCGCCGGGCCGTGAGGAATCGGGGGGTGAGCACGTTCGGGTTCTCAGATGTGTTTTTGAGCAGATCGACCGGTCCGGGGGCGGCCGCGATGACGCCGCACCGTTCGGTGCTGCGGGCGGTGAACGGCTGGCGATCCGAACTGATCGCGCCATAATGGAGGCGACCGTTCTCCTCACCGATCTCCGGAGTGAAGACGGTGAGATGATGGAAAAATCCGGACTCCTCTCCGGACCGTCCTCTTCATGCTGACGATCATTGCGGAGCACGATGCCAAACACTCAACCCACCATGAAACACATGCGCCATTTCATGGCCGAGATGGACTTCGCGGAGGACGAGTTCGAGTTCTACGGAAAGTTCACCGGCAAACTGAAACTCAACGCCCTCCGCAACCGGCAGGGCGCACCCGACGGCAAACTCATCCTCGTCACCGCCATCACGCCGACGCGTGCCGGGGAAGGAAAAACGCTCACCACCATCGCCCTCGGCCAGGGACTCCGCGCGATCGGCCGGAACGCCATGATCACCCTGCGCGAACCCTCACTCGGCCCCGTCTTCGGCATGAAGGGCGGCGCGACCGGCGCGGGCCAGGCCCAACTGCTGCCCATGGAGCGCATCAACCTGCACTTCAACGGTGATCTTCATGCGATCACCACTGCGCATAACCTCCTTGCCGCCCTGGTCGACAATCACCTCCATCAGGGCAACGAACTCGGTATCGATCTCACCCGCCCGGTGTGGAACCGCACGATGGACATGAACGAGCGTGCGCTGCGCCATGTCGTCA
>SKZB01000340.1 GCA_007127615.1 Phycisphaerales bacterium
ACGTAAGCGGATCAGGGCCAAACGTCCGATCAAGCGTGCAACGGGTCTGTTTTGTGCGGGCCGGGTCAGCGAGAGGGGCCGGCGTTGGTGTTCGTCCGGTTTCCCGGGTCGCGGTCCGGGTCAACATCGTGTGGAAAGGGATCGGGGCTTGTTCCTCGACAACGTCTTAAGCTGGTTCAGCGTCGACATGGGCATTGACCTGGGCACGTGCAACACCCTGGTGTGCGTGCGCGGGGAAGGTATCGTCCTCAACGAGCCCAGCGTCGTGGCCGTGGTCAAGGGCACCAACGAGGTGCTCGAGGGCGGCCAGGCCGTGGGCTGGGTGGCCAAGGAGATGCTGGGCAAGACCCCCGGCTCGATCACCGCCGTCCGCCCGCTCAAGGATGGGGTGATCAGCGACTTCGAGATCACCGAGGCGATGCTCAGCTACTTCATCCGCAAGGTGAACGGCCGCAGCCGCATCTTCGGACCGCGGGTCGTGATTGCGGTCCCCTCCGGCATCACCGCCGTGGAAAAGCGCGCGGTCCTTGATTCTGCCGAACGCGCCGGTGCCCGCCGCGTCTATCTCGTCGAAGAGCCCATGGCCGCCGGTATCGGCGCGGGTCTTCCCATCGTCGAGCCGACCGCGTCGATGATCGTCGACATCGGCGGCGGCACCACCGAGGTCGCCATCATGTCCCTCGCCGATATCGCGACCTGTGAATCCGTTCGCGTGGCCGGCGACGATATGGACGAGGCGATCATCAATCACATGAAGAAGGTCTACAACCTCACGATCGGTGAGCAGACCGCCGAGCGGATCAAGATCGAAATCGGCTCCGCCGCGGAAGTGGGGGATGAACGGCAGATGGAAGTGCGCGGCCGGGACAATGTCTCGGGTATGCCGCGCAAGACGGTGGTCACCAGCGAAGAGATTCGCGAAGCCCTCCAGGAACCGGTCAACGCCATCATCGAGACGGTCAAGCGCACGCTCGAGCGGGCCGAGCCGGAACTCGCGGCGGACCTCGTTGACAACGGGATCTGTCTTGCCGGCGGCGGGGCGTTGCTGCGCGGCCTCGACGTCGTGATCTCCAACGCCACCGGATTGGATGTGCGGACCGCCGACGATCCCATGACCTGCGTGGCGCGCGGCACGAGCATCTACCTCGAGAACCTGGAGGAGTGGAAGGCGACGATGGAGTCGGATCTCGACGACGTTTGATTCGTGTGGGAGGATGTCCCGCGTCGTGGCGTGTCGTTCGTGTCGAAAGCCAGGCACCGTGCGTGAGCCAGAATCGCCCGGCGTGTCTGACGGTTCAGTCGTATGTCCAGCATCAACAGTCGACCCCGAAACCTGTTCACGACCGTGCTCATCATCACGTTCGTGCTGGCGTTCATGCCCGCCGGATGGCTCGGTTGGACCGGCGACGTTGCGCGCGTCTTCGGCGTCGTGCTCAATCCGTTTCAACAGTTCGGCAATTCGATGGCGGCGTTTCTCCAGCCCGAACGCGGGATCGCCGTCCGCCGCGCCGCGACCGGTGAACGCCAGTTGCTGCAGGATGCGCAGAACTTCGAGCGGCTCTGGCAGGAAGCGCGACTGCGCATTGAACAGCTCGAAGAACAACTCGAACAACTGCAGCGCATCCCGATCGAGGACCTGCGCGGTTCGGTCGTTCCGCTCACCGCGCACATCACCGGGCGAAATCCGCGCCAGGCCGAGGCGATCGTGCGCCTGAACCGCGGCCGCCGGTCCGGCGCCGAAGTCAACAATATCGCGGTGTACGGCGGCGTGCATCTGATCGGGCGCATCGTCAACGTCGATGCGGTGCAATCGGAGATGAGACCGATCACCCATCCCGATACCCCGCCCATCGCCGCGCGGATTCTCGCCGCCGATCGACCGGACCAGCCGATCGATGAGGGCATCCGTATCCTGCTTGAACCGCGCGGCGACGGCACGTTCCGGTGTGAAGTCGAACGCATCAATACCCTCAACGAGGGAGACATTGTTCGTCTCGCCGCGACGGATTGGCCGACCGCGGCGCAGGCGATGGTGATCGGCACGGTCACGGAAGTTCGGCCGAACGACCGCAACCCGCTGAAGAACATCGTGATCGTCACGCCGCGTTTTCGCACGTTTGAGCTGTCGTTCGTCAACCTGCTGGTGGATCGACATCGCGGCTCCGCCGGTGAAGGAGGGCGCGGCTGATGCGTTGGCTGGTCTTCGGCATTGTCGCGTTCATTCTGCTCGTCCTTGACACGAGTTTCGTGACCGTCATGCAGGTGCGCAACGTCGCGCCGATGTTGTCGATCGTGTTGCTGGTCTACGTCTGTCTGTTCGCATCACGGCTGAGCGCGCTGACGGCGTGCCTGACGCTGGGGCTGGCGATGGATCTGGCGAGCCCTCCGCTGAGCACCCAGGGGGAGGGCACGCTGACGCTCGTCGGCCCGCACGCGATCGGGTTTCTCTTTGCCGGCTACCTGATTCTCCAGGTGCGGACGATGGTGTTTCGTCAGCGGGTGGTCACGATTTCCGTCTTGACGTTCGTCGCGACGCTGGCCGCGGCGGTGGTGATGACCGCGATCTACGTCGTGCGCGGCTGGTACGGTGACGGGGTGAACTATCCCACCCAGCCGTCGGCGATGTGGTCGTTCCTGAGGTGGGGCGGGGTCGCCATCTATTCCGCGCTCATCGCCCTGCCGCTCGGATGGGTGCTTCTGTCCACCACGCCCGTCTGGTACTTCAGCGCGGCCCACGCTCACCGGACCAACTGGCGGTAGTCACTTCCCCCGCGAGATTGAAGGATGGGGGGAGAACGCAGGTCGAAAACATCTCCGCCGACTGGCGGATCACGCCCCTTCGAAGGTACCCTTCGCCCATGCCGCGCATGATCATCTTTGACGATGGACGGGGGCAGTTCGGCCCGATGACCGATCTTCGCGCCTGCTTCGAGTTGCGCACGGGCATGCTGACCACCGCGGGACGGATCAAGCAGAGCCGCCCGAAACGGCTCGCCGGTTACTGGGTCCCTTCGCACCTCCGCGCGGCGGTGGCGGAGCGGGCCGATGCGCCGGTCAACGCGCTCGCCGACGATGATGAGACGCTGCTCTGCGTCAACGGCCGCTGGTCGCTTCCCGAGAATGAACTCACGCCCGAGGTGGGCCGCGCGGTCATCGAGTCCGAGACGGGCGATGTCATCATCGCGCACCTGCGCCGCGCCGATGCGGAGTTCTTTCTCTCGAGCGGTGAGCTTCCCGAGCGGGCGCAGTCGAGCCCACACGCCGATCGCGTGCTCTTCCGGTATCCCTGGGAGATCATCGGTCTGGCGTGGCGGACCATTCCGCACGACATCCTCCAGAGCCGCATGCTCGAGGCCGGCGTTCCCGGCGCCGACATCGATACGATGGGTGATCATCCGATCGAGATTCACCAGACCGCCCGGA
>SKZB01000101.1 GCA_007127615.1 Phycisphaerales bacterium
GCACCGAGCGACTGGCCTCAAGCCGGTCTTTCGGCCGGGCCCCCGAGGTCTACGTAAGTCGAGCAGGGTGGTCGTGCAGGTCGAAGAATGACTTGGGAACGGCCATCACTACGCTGCCGACCGAGGCCTTGTTCGGAACGGTCCCGGCCCGAATGGCCAGCGGTCTGACTGTATCGAATTGCGAGGCGAGTTACTCGAATTCGCGTTATCGTGCGTCTGAATCCGTGATCTCCACCAATCTGTCTCGATGAGGACTGGTCTTGATGAGAGCGTGCGATCAGCGGCAGCTTCCCTGTTCGCGCCCGGATCGGACGAAATCCTGCCATCCAAGTCGCAGCCAACGGTGTGTTTTCGGCTCGTTACCGTCAACGGAGGCCGATTCGGGAAGTTTCCGGACGCCCGCGTCGGTGATCCTCAAGATTTTCACTGTGTTTCGATTGTCTCTTGCAAATATAAGGATGGAGATTCCTCCCATGAAGTCCAAGCACATTCATAAGCGTGGCTTTACGCTGATCGAACTGCTGGTTGTGATTGCGATCATCGCCCTGTTGATCGGCCTGTTGCTGCCGGCTCTGGCGAAAGCCCAGCGCAATGCTCAGTCCATGAAGGATCAGACCCAACTCCGCCAGATCCATTCTGGCATGCTGATTTTCGCCGGCGATGATCGCGGTAACCTGCCCCAGCCGGGCCGCATTAATCGTCGTCCGGTCTCCCTGTTCGGCGGTCAGTTGCAGGACATTCCGGGTCAGGGGCCGATCGATTACGAGAAGAACCACACTCGGCACCTGTACTCGGCCTTGATCGCCCAGAACTTCTTCAGCACGAATCTGGTGGTTGGTCCGACCGAAGTCAATGCCAATATTCGTGAGTATACGGCGTACAATTTCAATCAGTACAACCCGGCCGAGAACATCTACTGGGATGGTGATTACAACAACGGGGCCTCGGGAAGCGAAACAGAAAGCGTGAACGAAGGCTTCCGGGTGAATGTGACCAATGAAGATCGTATCGAGTTCTCGCACACGTCCTACGCACATATGGCGTTGTGCGGCGCAAGACTGCGCCAGCGGTGGTCGGACACGCAGCGGAGTTCGGACCCGATCCTCGGAACCCGCGGGACCGGTGGCAACGGATACAGCACCCCGCTTTACGGCACGACCCCCTGGGGCGGTGACTTCAACGATCAGGATGAGCACAACCGATCTCCCACGCTGCAGCTTCACGGCGCCCAGCGTCAGTGGGTCGGCTTCATTGTCTTCAACGACAACAGCGTCCGTCGTCTCAACAGTTTCTTCACCGAGGGCACGGTCTACGAAGCGCAGGATGCGAGCTTGTTCGGCGGCGACGCCGCGGCTCCGATTCTCGACAACATCTACGCGGCGGAGTTCTCCGATGTCAACGCGGATCAGCGCTATTCGGGTGATGCATGGTTGGGGATGTTCCATGAATCCACTCGGAACACCGCCGAACCGCTCTTCGATTTTCTCGATGACTGATCCCGGTTGATTCCTGGTTCCGAACGATACGCAACATTTTTTACCGACACGACAACTCTTACAAACGGAGTTATTCAATGAAACGCAAGCATGGCTTTACGCTGATTGAGCTTCTGGTGGTCATTGCGATCATCGCGCTGCTCGTCGGCCTGCTTCTCCCGGCCTTGAACCAGGCCCGGGCCCGTGCCGCCCAACTCAAGGACGGCACCCAGCTTCGAGGTATTCATCAGTCCATGGTCACCTTCGCCGGCGAGTTTGAAGGCGATACGCTTCCGCTGCCGGGTCTTCTGCGACGCCGGAACGAGACTGGGCCGCAGGGGTTGGTGCCGCCGCCGGGAACCGGGCTTGAGCGGACCGACCTCAATACCTCCGACCGTCTCTACGCGATGGCGATCATGCAGAACTACTTCACCCCGGATCTGGTGGTCGGGCCCACCGAGCCGAGTGCGAATGTTCTTGTCAAGGAAGCATTCAACTGGGAGGAGTTCAGCCCGGTGCAAGGCATCTATTGGCCGGGTGGTGAATCACAGAGTGGGACAGCGCAGCAGCGGCGGTTCAAAGCGGATATCAACGCCGAATCGAACACCTCGTATTCTCACCTCCTTCTCTCGGGCGACCGGAAGCGGCGCCAGTGGCGCACCACCCTCGACTCGCAGTTCCCGGTCTTCAGCAACCGTGGCGTGAGAAACGGCGGCTACGATGATCCGTCAGCCATTACTGGCCCCGGCGGATTTCTTCTGCCCCCCAGCGCGGAAAATTATGAAAGCTCGATCACGCTGCAGATTCACGGGTCGCGGAAGCAGTGGGTCGGCAATGTCGTCTTCAACGACGGCCGCGTCGAACTGCTGCGGGCGATGACCTCTCAGGGCGTGAACATCACGCTTTCCGGCGAGAGCGAACCGGTGCCGGACATCTTCTACGCCAACCAGACCGGCGGCGGCGAAAACTCCGGCGACGGACGGGATGCTTACCTCGTGATCTACGATGATATTTCCGTAGGCGACGGCACCCCACCCTGGAACAGCGCCTCCGGCCAGGAAATTGACAACAAGATTAGCGGTAACATATGGGACTGATCTGAAACTGAACCTGAACCGCTCCGATTGCCCGTTTTCGATTCTGAGCTTCCCCCTCGAATCGTTCGCGCAGTGACCGGTTTTCAGAATTCAACGCGGGGCCGACCTGTTCGAGGTCGGCCCCGCGTCATTTTTGTTTGCGCCTCCGGCCGTGAAGATTCAACCGAGACTGCGAGGCGGCATCTATACTTGGGCATGATGCTTTCTTCACGAACCCCGGACACTGACCCCAAGGCGATTCGACTTTGTTGCTACCTGGTCGTTCTCTCGCTGCTGGCGACGCTCACCGTCACCGGCAGCGGCGACGATCCGCGCGGGGACCGGCCCGATGTCGCGTCCGCCGGCGGCTCGGGAAGCGCTTCGGAGCGCGATTCCGAACCTGAGTCATCCGCGTCATCCGTGTCGTCCGCGTCGACCGGGCGAACCCCGGCGGCGATCCCCGCCTACCGGCAGGCGAACCGCGTCGCGGTGCTGAGCGTGCACGGCGTGATCGATCAGGTCACCCTCCGGTCGCTCGAGCGGCGCGTCGAGCAGGCGACCGGTGACGGGGCCGACGCGATCGTGCTCGACATCAACACGCCGGGCGGCGACCTGATGGCGACGCTGGACATCTGCCATCTGCTCAAGACCGACGCCCCCGCCAACACGGTGGCCTGGATCAACCCCGAGGCGTTCTCCGCGGGCACGATCATCGCCCTCGCCGCCCGGGAGATCATCGTCGCCGAGAATGCCCGCTTCGGTGATGCGGCGCCGGTGCACGGCATGGGGATTCCGATTCCAACCGCGGAACGTGCGAAGATCGAGTCGCCGGTCCTCGATGAAGTCAGCGATTCCGCCCGGCGTCATCA
>SKZB01000255.1 GCA_007127615.1 Phycisphaerales bacterium
GCCGGAGAAGATGGAAGCGGCGGAACTGCTCATGCCGCGCGTCGGCTGGTACTTCAAGGTCATCGTCGGTTTCGTCAGCGTGATGCTCGCCCTCATGTGCATCGGTCTGATCGACCGGCGTTACGAAGCGGAAGTCAAGGCCGGACGGGCATCCTTCGACCCGATGCGCGTCAACCGCGGCGAGTTCTTCATCTTCTTCCTGCTCAGCGTGATGGGCGTCAACCTCATCTGCTCGGCGAATGATCTGATCTGGCTCTTCCTCGCGCTCGAACTCGTCTCCTTGCCCACGTACGTGATGGTCGCCATGAGTCGGCCGTCGCGCAAGGCGCAGGAGGCGGCGGTCAAGTACTTCTTCCTCGGCGCGATGGCGACGGGAGTTTTCCTGTACGGCTTTGCGCTGCTCTACGGATCGACCGGCACCATCGTGCTGACCGAGATGCGCGATGTCTTCTCGGCCCAGGTCGCGGAAGAGGGCGGCATCAATCTGTTGGGCATCATCGGCATGATCGTGTCACTGCTCGGTGTGGCGTACAAAATCGCCGCCGCGCCGATGCACTTCTACGTGGCGGACGTGTACGAAGGCGCTGCCTCTGCCGTGAGCGCATTCCTTGCGTTCGTGCCCAAGGCCGCGGGTTTCCTCGGCATGATCCTGTTGCTCGGCACGATGGGCTGGGCCGGGCACGCCGGTGAGGGATCAACCGGCCTGCCCATGCCGGTCGTGACGACGCTCTGGATGATCGCGGCGATCACGATGACGCTGGGCAACGTCGGTGCGCTTCTGCAGAGGTCCGTCAAGCGCATGCTGGCGTATTCATCGGTCGCCCACTCCGGGTATATGGTCATCGGTCTCATCGCCGGCCCGGGGCTGGGGATCAACGGGGTGCTGTTCTATCTGACGGCCTACGGCATCATGAACACCGCCGCCTTCGCGGTCATGGCCGGCCTGGAGCGAAAGAAGGCGGAGATCGAGACCGTCGATGATCTCGCCGGGCTGCGCTACAAGCATCCGTCGATGGCGATCGTCATGGCGATCTCCGCGGCGTCACTGCTCGGCGTACCGCCGCTGCTCGGGTTCATGGGCAAGCTGTACATCTTCGTCGGAGGCGTGGAGACGGGCCATATCCCGCTCGTCATCATCGCGGGCCTCAACAGTGCGATCAGCGCGGGGTACTACCTCTACCTGATCGGCCTGCCGATTCTCTCGCCGCCGAGCCCGCAGGCGGAAACGATCACGACCGGCGAAGCCCGCTGGCCGCGACTGGCCGGGGTCATCGGCGCCGTCCTGATCGTCATCCTGCCGGTCTTCACGAACTATCTCTACGATGCCACCGAGCGATCGACCGAGGGATATCTCGACGAGCAGGCGAGACCGATCGGGGCCACCGATGTCGGCGAGTCCGATGTGCCGCCGGATCCCGCACTCGCCGCCCGCGAGTAACGCGATCCTTCAGGGTGTCCGGATCGGGGGTCAATCGAGCAGGTTACGGACGCACGCCGCCGCCTCGACAAGCCGTTTATCACCTTCGGCGAGGGCCAGGGCGCGCTGAATTTTTTCGCGGATCTTGCGTCGTGCGGCATCTGTGGTTGCATCGCAGAAATTGTCGTAGACGTCCGCGAGCTTGATCAGCCGGGCTTCCCACGGCCCCTCGGCGAGCTGATGGTCGTACGCCCGTTCGCGCTGATCCTCGGGCAGGCGCATGTCCTTGCTCATGCGCGCGACGAGCTCCGCGACCCGCGGGCCGAACTGTTCTTCAATCTCGTCGTAATCCGCGCCGGTGTCCTCGATCAGATCATGAAGCAAGGCCGCGGCGATGACCTCTTCATCCCGGCAGCCGAAACGGAGAATCAACGTCAGCGCGACCCGGGCGGTGTGCGCACTGTAAGGGGTTGCGCCGTCTTTTCGGTATTGGTGCTCGTGGCCGCGGGCGGCTTTCGACGCGGCCGCCTGCCACGAAGAGGGCGTTGTGCTCATGGGATCATCCTACTCTTGGGGGCATGGTTTGTGGCGCTTCAGGAATCTGCGCAAGTGACCTGAACGGATGAGAGGTTTTCGGGAGAGGCACGGAGGCACGGAGGCACGAAGGGACGGAGCAACGAAGCGACAGAGCGACGGAGGGAGGGGGGGGCGCACGGCAGTGAAAGCCCCTAAGAAGTAACGTGTCAAAACAATCGCGCTCCCCGTCGCAAGCGGTCAACGGAGAATACGTCCTGGGAAAAGATCCTCGTCCTCGACCTCCGGCTCCACCCGTCGATCGGGACGCCCCTCTCCCGGAAAGCGGGGCGGGGCGGCGATCAGCCACGCCCGTTCGATGGTCGGCGGATCGACGGGGAGTCCGCGCCGAGGATCGTCCAGCGGAACATCCGCGAGCGCGAGGATCGTCTCCCACCCCTCGACCACTTCGGCGAAGCTCGTGTACTGGCCATCCAGGCGGGCCGTTCCGGCGCGCGAAAGGGCAATGTAGAACTGACTTCCCGCGGAGTCCGCGTACTCACCGCGCGCCATGCCCACGACGCCGAAGTCGTGTTCGAGTTCGCTCGGCTCAAGCGGGAGCCAGTATCCCGGCCCGCCGTTCCCGGTCCCGGAGGGATCCCCACCCTGCACGACGAACGGATCGCCGCCGGCGGTCAGCGGAACGATCCGGTGGAAGGTGAGGCCGTCGTAGAACCCCCGATCGACGAGGCGGCGGAAGTTCCAGACGGTGTTCGGCGACTGATCCGCGCGCAGCGAAAGCCGGAGCTGGCCCTTTGATGTCTCCATGCGAACATCCCGGTCGATAAACAGACGGAAACCGCTGAAGGTCCGTTCAACGTCCTCCTGGTCATCCTCTGCATATTCATCGCGCCAACCGGCAACGCGCCGGTAAACCGTTCCGTCCGGGCGAGTATCCGGTTCGAGAACGGGAATCAATCGGCTCAGGAGCGGCTGGATGACCAGGGCCGGGCCGCTCGGATCGCCGAACTCGATGAGCTGCAGATACGCCGGGCGGCGCAGTTCATCGAGGTCAGGATAGATCGATCTCAGATCAACGAAACCGCGCGGGACTTCCCGGATGGGCCGGATTTCCTCGCCGCTCGCGTCCAGCAGCACCACGCCGAGCTGATCGAGGGCCCGGTGTGGGGAAACTTCGATCCGCACCGCCTGATCGGCGGCGGTGAACGTCTGCACCGGACGCAGCGGCTCATGGTCCGACCACGCCTCGGCGGTTAAAAGCACGGTCGCCAGCGCGGCCGTGAGGGCATGAAGGGCATGAAGGGCAGGATGGGCTGGTTTCAGCATGATGAGGAAAAGATTCGCTCCCACCGGTCTGAAGGTTCCGCTTCGCGCGATGGAGCCGTATGCTATTCGCTCATGACGGATCCGGCGAGAATCGCGCGACTGCTCCTGGAATCGGCCAGCACGATCGCGCGGGCGAGCCACGCCCGGTCGATCATCGTCGCGGTGGATGCGCTGCCCGAGATGGAAGCCGTGCCGCACGGCACGATTCTGGTCACCCGGGATGAGGCCGACGATCAACGCGCGCAAAAGATGATGACCGAGGAGAACCGCATGATCCGTGTGCCGGCGGTTGAGCTCGACCGGATGGGGCAGGTCAAACTCGCCGCGATCATGGCCGTCTCGACCCGCATGCTCAGTCTGAACGATACCGCGGTGTTTCTGTCCGGGCCGTACCGCGCAATCATCGATTCGATGGTGGTCATGTCGCTCGGCGCGGAGTACGAGCTGTTTGACACCACCGAGCAGCCGGAGATCGATGAACACATCAAACGGGCGGTGTTCCACCGCGTGTTGAGTCTGGCGCTGCATCTCGGTCAGCACGGCCGGGAAGGGCGCAAGATCGGCACCCTGATTGTCGTCGGCGATGCGCGGCATGTGATCGAACAGTCCGAGCAGATGATCCTCAATCCGTTCAAGGGCTACGACGAATCATCGCGCAACATCCTCGACGAGCGCATGACCGAAACGATTCGCGAGTTCAGCACGCTGGACGGTGCGTTCATCATCCGCGGAAACGGCGTGATCGAGACCGCCGGCGCGCGCTTGAAGGCCGGATTGAGCGAGGGGATCCCCTCCGGTCTCGGCTCGCGGCACGCCGCCGCCGCGGGGATCACCGCCAACACCCGGTCGATCGCCGTGACCGTCAGTGAATCCGACGGCACGGTGCGCGTCTGGCGGGCCGGAAAGATGGTGGCCAGCTTCGAGCCGAGCCGGCGATAGGGACATCTCCGGCGGCGGTACAATGACGGCATGACCGAAATCACGCGTGCCCAACTGAAGATCGGTCTGGAAATTCACATGCAGCTCGCCACGCGACGGAAGATGTTCGCGCGGGTCGCGAACGGCGCGCATCCGGATCATGAAGATGCCGAGCCGAATGCATTGATCGATCCGATCGTCGCCGCCCTGCCCGGCGCGCTGCCGGTCATGAACCGCCGCGCGGTCGAGATGTCGATCATGGTGGGGCTTGCCCTCAACTGCCGCATTCCGGATGAATCGGAATGGGACCGGAAGAATTATTTTTACCCCGATCTGCCCAAGGGCTACCAGATCAGTCAGTTCGCCGATCCCCTCTGCGCCGACGGACGGGTCGAGGTCTCACGCGAGGATGGATCGAGCTTCCGCGTGGGGATCATCCGCGCGCATCTCGAAGAGGATTCGGGCAAACTCGGGCACGAACTGCCGGGAGGACGCGCCTACGACGGCTCGCTCGTGGATCTCAACCGGGCGGGGACGCCGCTTCTGGAAATCGTGACCCAGCCGGACTTGAGCGGTGCGGACGATGCGGTCGCCTTCGCGCGGGAGGTGCGCAACATCGGACGCTTCCTCAACGTGACCGAAGGCGATATGCAGCGGGGGCACATTCGCTTTGAGCCGAACATCAATCTCATGCTTGAGACCGAAGACGGCCGCTCGTTCGCCACACCGGTGGTTGAGATCAAGAACCTCAACTCCTTCCGCTCGCTGCGCGATGCGATTCTGCACGAGTCAACCCGTCAGATTGATCAGTGGCGGCGGACCGGTGAAACGCACGGCGAAGGCATAAAGACCACGCGCGGCTGGGACCAGGAGAGAGAACGCACCTTTTTGCAGCGCGGGAAGGAGGATGCGCACGACTATCGTTACTTCCCCGACCCGGATCTGCCGCGGGTCTCGGTGGATGAAGCATGGCTGAACGAGATCCGAGCGCAGGTGCCGAAGCTGCCCGCCGATCGCCGCCGGATGTACATCGAACAGTTTGAGCTTTCCGTTCGGGAGGCGTGGGCTTTGACCGCGGAACGCGAAGTGTGTGAGTTCTTTGAGCGCGTGCTGGAGGCGGGCGAGTCGTGTCCGTCACTGGCGGGGGATCAGCCGCACCTCGCGCGGCAGGTCGCCAAGTGGCTGCTCAATGCCGGCGCGCGGGTGGCGAATGACCGCAGATGCGAAGTGTACGAACTGGGGATCACGCCCGGGCAGGTGGCCCGGCTGATCGAAATGCGCGAGCAGAAGAAGATTGGATCCAATGCCGCCGAAACTTTGTTCGAAACAATGTGCCACCCCGCGTTCGATGACGACCCCCGCGTGATCGCCGAACGAGAGGGCCTGCTCCAGGTGCGCGATGATGCGCAGCTCGAGGCCTGGGTTGAAGCGGCGATCAGCGCCGAACCGGACAGCGCGGAAGATTTTGCCGGGGGCAAGGATGCCGCGGTCGGGCGGCTGATCGGCGCCATCATGCGCGAAAGCGGGGGGAAGGCCGACGCCGCGGCGGCGCGGGAAACGCTCCACCGGCGCCTGCGCGGATGAGCGATCAGTTCCGGCGGTCACGCATGCCGGTGGGCGAGACGCGCGTGGCGATGCCGGCGCAGACGGAGGCGGCGAGGCAGTAGACGACGAAAAGCTGCGCGATCGTGGTCATGGTGATCGCCTGATCGAGCATGACCCCGAGCAGGACGGGCGACAGCGACGTGGAAATGACCATGAAGGCGGTCGTGAGCGCACGGATGCTGCCGAGGTGCTCGACGCCGTACATCTCCGCCCACGTGGCGGTCAGGATCGGTCCCACCGCGCCCGAGGTCAGTCCGAAGAACATGAAGAAAACGGGAATGGCGAGCGGGTGGGGCGTGATCGTGATGGTCAGCATGCCGAGCATGATCGGCATGAGCAGCAGCGGCACGAGACGCAGCGACCCGACGCGGTCAATCAGAATTCCCGTGAGCAGACCGGCGGGCACCTGAACGGCGGCGAACACGATAAAGCCCGCCGCAAATGTTTGAACCTCCCACCCACGCTCTTCGACCAGGCGCAACTGGTGAAAGAACATGCCGGTCACCATGAAGGCCGGGCCGAGGACCGCGGGAAGCAGCAGGTGAAACCGGCGGTCGCGAATGACTTCGCGGCGACGCCACTGCCGCATGGAACCCGGGGAACGCATGGAATCGGTGCGGCTCGTCGGGGAGGCGGGTCCTGGCGACTCGGAATCGGGGGCGTGGCGATTTCGCAAAGCTTCGTGGTAGGCCCGTACGCGCTCGGAGTGGCCGCGAAGCAGAAACATGATCAGCGGCATCACGACCAGGGCGATGCCCGCCGCAAGGATGAACCAGCTGTTCCGCCATCCGAAGGCGGCGATCAGCGCAACGCCGAGCAGCGGAAAGACGGCCTCCCCGGCCGGATAGCCCGCCGAAGCAATGCTGATGGACTTCCCGCGATTCCGGTCGAAGTACCGCGCCATGCTGGTCATCGAGATGTGGCCGTAGAGCCCCTGCCCGCACAGGCGCAGGAGGTAGATGCCCAGAGCGAGGGTCAGCAGCGTGGGGGAGAAGCCCAGAAGAAATGAGCCGGCCACCATGCCCGACATGGTGATGAGCGTGAAGGAGCGCAGGTCGAAACGATCCACCATCCCGCCGATCCAGATGATCGAGAGACCACTGGCGAGCGTGGCCAGGGAGTAGACCAGTCCGAACTCGCCGTGACTGAGATCAAAATCCGCGCGGATATCATCGTTGAAGAGCGCGATGAAGTACGTCTGGCCGAAGCTGGAGAAGAGCGTCAGCGCAAAGCCGAAGGTGAGCAGGCGCGGCTGTTCGAGCAGAAAGCGAAGATACGCGCGGAGGGTGGGGGGCATGGGCGTGGTAGCGTAACGGCGCGCGACCACCGGGGACAGCAGATTTTTCCGGGTGACTCGCCCCGGGCCGGCATCGAATCGATGGCCGCCGTCGAGGGAGATGGAACGGACCGAGGTGAACCGAGAACCGAGGTCAGATTCTGACCTTCGACGAGATGAATCCGATTCTGGAATCACCGGCCGCGACTCACGACGAGAAGAAATTCGGGCCGGGGCTCACGGCTCAATGCGCAAGGTTTCGCGCGGGATCGGATCCAGCAGAATCGGTCCGATGTCGGGCCGTGGCGTAACCCCCTGGAAGCGAACCGATCCGTCGAGAAAGAGCACATTGCCGACGCCCGGCTTACGATGCCAGTCGGCATGACGGCCGGTGGATTCCGCGGCTTCGTACCAGATCGCATCACCCATCACGAGTAAACGTGAAGGACTGGTGTTGACCTCATGAACGTAAACGCCGCGCGGTTCTCCATCGAGGTTGCTGAGACGCGCATCAAACAGCGCGTTGTTCGCGCGGTAGCTGGTGCCGAACGCACGGCAGGCGGTTCTGGCCCCCGTCCCGGTTCGCTCAACCGGCCCGACAATCCCCCGATCGGCGGGACAGCAGAAGAGGTGCGCCGGATCCTCACCGGCTCCGTTCAACCTCAGCCAACGGCTCAGCGGACGCGTGGAGTCGAGGATGATGTTCTCATTGACCGCGGAGTGCCGGACCCCGCCGTACTGCCACGCCCCGCTCATCGGGAGCGACGGGAACTGCTGATGGTTCGCTTCGAGATACTCCGCCCACGCCTGGCCGAGTCTGGCCAGATTGTTGGCGCACCGATCTCGCTGATTGGCAACCCGTGCGGAGTGCAGGGCGGGGATGAGCAGCGCCAGCAGCACGCCGGTCAGTGCGGCGGCGATGAGGACTTCAATCAGCGTAAACGCAGCGTGTCGTCGGGAGAGAACCATGGCCGGAAAAGTATACGAGAGACCGGGTTCGATTGATCCGTCCGATTGGGAGGGACGGATGGATTCGCCGGCTCGTTCTCTGAATCCAATATCGACTGACGGCGCCAGAACTCGACCTGATCGTGGTGCCGTTGCTCCGGGTCGGCCCGCTGCCAGGCGTCATAGATCCGGGCCAGCAGTGCCGCCAGGTCGGCGCTTCGCAACGGCGTCTCCTCCGGCGCCCGCGCCAACATCGCGTACGCCGCCTGACCGGTCGTGGCCGCCTCCTCAAATCGATTGAGACCGAACAGCGTCTCCGTGAGCAGGCGTTTGGCTTCGGCGCGGCGGGGATCGTCCCGATGGTTCTCGGCGGTGATGATCGCCAGCACTTCTCGTGCTTGGTCGTAAGCCTCGTCAAATCGTTCGAGCCGATTGAGCGATGTGATCAGTTGGAATTCCGCTCGGATCGTCTGCGGGTGCAGAGGGCCACGAATCCGTCGTCGTACTTCGAGCAGAGCTGGCAGGAACGCGGCCGCACCAGCGAGTTTATTCTGGATCAGCAGCACTTCGCAGTAATCGTTCAACGAAATCATGGTCTGCAGATGCATGGGGCCGTAGAAAGCGTCATAACCCTCGTACGCTTCTCGAAAAAACGCTTCGGCTTCGGCCGGGTTGTCAAGATCGCGCAGGCACCGCGCCAGCGTCCTGAGACAACGAAGAAGTCGGGGATTGGTCGGATCAAGCTCGCGCCGTTGCCGTTCAATCGACTCGTGCATGATCTCCAGGCACTCTTCGTTCTTTCCTTCCCGGTTGAGGATGGTCGCCAGGTTGTACACAGCCGAATGGGTATCCGGATGGGACCGGCCCGAAACCGATTGTCCGATCCGAACGGCACGTCGATACAGTTTCTCCGCTTCCGCATTGCGACGTTGCCGGAGATAGATAAACCCGAGTCCGGTGAGCGCTGACATGGTGACCTTGTGATCTTCCCCCAGAATGCGCTGACTCCGCTCGATCGTGTTGTGCAGGAGAAGCTCGGCTTCTTCATACTGCTGCAGTGCGATGAGTTGTCGGCCAAGATCCGAGGCCGCCAGAATCGTCGAGATGTGATCATCGCCCCGCTCAACGCGGCGTAATGCCAGGAGTTGCCGCGACTTGTCAAGTGCCTCATCCGACCGCCCCTGGCGTAGCAGCACGAGGGAAAGATATCCGAGGGCGCGCATGGCCTCCCCGTGTGTTTCTTCTCCGGCACGCTGATAACTGTCGATGACGTGACGTATCAGCGGTTCGGCCACATCGACCCGGCCTTGCAGAAGATGCAGATAGCCCAGTTGATTCATGAGGTAGAGTGAGGTGTGATGCTCATCGCCAAGCGAGGCCCGGGCCGACTCTAACGCGTCCGTCAGTATCGCCTCGGCGCCGTCTCGATCACCCTGTGATCGAATCGCCGCGGCCACCACGGTCGCGACCACCAGGGTGCGGGGATCATCCGTTCCGATCGAACGACGCATCCCGATCCACGCTTCGCGCGCGGCGGTTTCGGCGGCGGTAAACCGGCTCTGCAGCATCCGAAGTGAACCGAGTCGGGAAATCGCTTCGAGCGTGCGAATGTCCTGATCACCGTACAACTCACGTTTGAGGGCAATGGCCTGCTGCAGCGGTTCTTCAGCGCTGTCTGCCATGCCGAGTGAATGCATCGTTCCGGCAATCCGCTGGAGCAGGAGCGCCCTGATTCCTGGTTGTGCGGCAAACTGTTCGTCGATGGCGTGGAGCCCGCGTTGGAAAACATTCTGCTCGAGGGAGGCCCGCGCCATGTTCGTAAAGTTCATGCCGGCCAACGCCTGATCAAGCATCTGCCGGGCTGATTCTTCGGAAATCTCATCGGTGTCATGCAGGCGCAGCGCGTTCAGGCGTTCAACGATGAGTTGGTCGCGCAGCCGCAATCCCATCATCTCGAGATCAATATCCGCAAACTGGCTGGCCTGAAAATCCGAAACGAGTTCCAGTTCATCAGCTCGCTGTTCCGCCACACGTTCCGCTTCAACCGCGCGATCTCGCTCCAGTTGAGCGGCCAACCGTTGCTCACGTTCCCGTTCTCGCGCGGCGGCTTCCCGCAGGGCGAAATTGAACGACACGACGGTGGATCCGATGAGAACCAGAAGCATGGCCACAGCGCCGACAACCGCCAGTCGATTCCGCTGCACGAATCGCTGCGCGCGGTAGCCGAAGGTATCCGGACGTGCGAGAATCGGCAGGGACCGACGTTCGTTTCGAATGTCTTCGGCCAACTGCTCAACCGAAGCGTACCGGCGCTCCGGTTCTTTCCGCAACGCGGTCATGATGATCGTGCCGAGGTCGCCCTTCAGGCGGCGACACAATCGTGACGAATCCGTGGAGCGCCGACGGCAGATCTCATCGACCACCCGTCCGGGGCGGGTCACGGTCTCGCTCGGACGCGTCGGCTCATCGTCGCAGATCGCCTTCTCCAGCCGACGGGAGTCTTTCGTTGAGACGGTGTAGGGTGAGCGGCCGGTCAGAAGCTCATACAGATTGACGCCCAGCGAATAGACATCGCTGGTGGTGGTGACCGATTCGCCACGGATCTGTTCGGGGCTCGCGTACGCGGGGGTCAATCGCCGTTCGATGGTCTGCGTGGCATCACCGGTCGGGTGGGCGCGCGGACTCACCCAGCGCGCCAGTCCGAAGTCGAGCAGTTTGACGATGCCCTCGTCCGTTACCAGAACGTTGCCGGGTTTGAGGTCACGATGCACAACCAGATGGCGATGGGCTTCCTGGACGGCCTCGCAGATCTGCAGGAACAGATCGATGCGTGCATCAATGGAGAGACACCTTGCATCACACCAATGGTCAAGGCGTTCACCTTGAATGTATTCCATCACCAGATAGGGCTGGCCGTCCTCGGTGGTGCCGCCGTCGAGCAGCCGGGCGATATTCGGATGCGTGAGGTTCGCGAGCAACTGCCGCTCGAGCGCGAATCGCCGAATCGTTTCTTCGCCCAGGATTCCGCGGCGAATGACCTTGATCGCCACCAACAGATCGAAGGTCTGATCATCACGGCGGCCGAGGAAGACGTCTCCCATCCCGCCGCCGCCAATACGCCGCTCAACCACGTAGGGACCGATGGACCGCCCCAGCAGTGGGTCGGCGAACTGCGTGATTCCCGGCTGCTCCTGAAGGACGGACTGATTGAGAAAGTGACCGGCGCCATCGTGAGCGGTCAGCAATGAAGCGACCTCCCGCCGAAGTGCGTCCCGCCCGCCGCACGCGCGATCGATGAATTGCATCCGCCCTTCGCGGGGAAGGGTGAGTGCTTCGTCGAAAATCCGCGCCACCTCGGCTTCCGTGAACTCACGCATGCCCTACACCCCACATTGCTCCTGGTTGAGTGCGCGGAAAAGCCAGGCGCGCGCGAACTGCCAGTACCTTTCGATGCTTCGCCCGGTTACGCCGAGAACCGTTGCGCACTCATCGATCGATAAGCCGCCGAAGAAACGCATTTCAACCACGCGCGCTTTCTCGGGATGTTCGTGCGCCAGTCGATCCAGGGCATCGTGCAGCGCGATCAGATCGGTGGCCTGGTGACGGCCGTCGACGAGTTCGTGGTCCAACGAGATTCGGGGCGATTGGCCGCCTCGCTTCTGCGCGTTCCGGGCCCGCGCGGCATCGACCAGAATTCTCCGGATGGCCATGGACGCCACGGCCATGAAGTGCGCCCGGCCTTTCCACTGCACCTGTCGTTGGTCGACCAGACGCAGGTAGGCCTCGTGCACGAGCGCCGTGGCCTGAAGCGTGTGGTCCCTCCGTTCGGACTTGAGATGATGTTCGGCCAGCCGCCGCAGCTCGTCGTAGACCAGTGGCAGCAGCTGGTCAGTGGCAGGGCGGTCGCCGAGGCTCGCGCGATGCAGCAGTTCGGTCACATCGGTCGGATGGGGCATGGCATGATGTTCCGCGTTGACGCGGGGAACCCGTCCGGTGGGTGCTCCACACCTTCCGGACGATCTCCGAACGGACCCGATCAGTATACGGCGTCACCGAAGACATCCAAGCAAAAGTTCGTTCTGCCGGGGCGGACGGAGTCAGAAGACGCCACTTCTGACGTATTGCTGCAGCGGAAAAGCCCCGAATCTGAGCAGGGTCTTCAGGTCATCGTGTGGGTGAGGCGTGACTCTGACACCTCCCCCGGGGGCTTCGCCGGCAGCCCCCAGACCCCAGCCTGACCGCCCGTCCCTGCGTCCCTCCGTGCCTCCGTACCTTTCCCTGAATCGCTCCGAGTCTTTTGCGGATGCCGTGTCGGGTTTGGCCGTGATCTTCCGCGGAATGAGAGGCGGCTCGTGGAGCCGCTGATCGAGGTAACGCTCAAACAGATCAGAAACGGAGGATCACAATGTCATGGCAGCAGACTTTCATTTCCGGGGCGACCGCGGCGATTGTCATCGCGGTGGCGACCGCCACGCCCCCGGCGAACGCAACCGTCAGCGAGATGTTCACCTATCA
>SKZB01000105.1 GCA_007127615.1 Phycisphaerales bacterium
AGCAGTTCATTCTCGACAATCTTGTTCCCCAATGATCTGCCGGTGGGGCTTGCACGCCCGTGCATCTTCGCCCACCATCACTTCGTCGCCCCGCCACATGCTTCGCCCATTTCCGGGGGCGGACGAAGCATGGCACCCTTCAGACATTTTCCGTCCCTCCGTCCCTCCGTCCCTCCGTCGCTTCGTGCCTGTCCGCCCATCGCCTCCAGATCACGGCGCCCGGCACCGGATTGGGTTGCATCGCGCCTTGGTTGCATCTCGCACGGCCGACTCCTTTCAGTCGCTGGCCGTGGCACCCCCTCCCTCCGTCGCTTCGTGCCTTCGTCGCTTCGTCGCTTCGTCGCTCCGTGCCTCCGTGCCTCCGTGCCTTGAATCGCCCTGATTCTTTCAGCGCGACGTTTCAAGTCGAACGGATCACGCCGTCATTGAAACATGCCTCGTCCGACCATCAGGTATGATGCGCCGATATGACCCGGCCCTCGTCGTTGACCCTCGGCATCGGTCTGCTGCTCACGCTTCTTCTGGTGGCGATCGAGGTCGCTCTCGGTTCTCACCGCGATTCGCCCTGGGAACGCGGGGCGATTGATGCGCGGTTCCGCCACGCGCCGCGCGCGCCGCGGCCGCTCAGCCCCAAGATCGTGCATGTGGATATCGATGATGGTGCGCTCAAATCCGTCGGGCGCTGGCCGTGGGACCGGGCGGTGCTCGCCGACGCAGTGGAAGAACTGCACCGGGCCGGGGCGCGCACCATCGCGCTGGATCTGCTGTTCAGCGAGCCGCAGGAGAACGGCGAATCCGATCAACGCCTCGCGGAAGGGTTGCGTGATGCGTCCGCCGTTCTCGCGGTCCGTGCGGGCGATTCGAAAGCGGAAACCCCCGGCGGGGCGTGGGCGCGCGACGGCGGACCGGAGGAATGGGACCGGTTGCTTGAGGTTCTCACCCGGGATGTTCGGATGGACATTGAACGGGCGCTCGACGAAGCCGAGGTGCGGGGCGAGCGGCGCTCCGGAGCCCACGCCGATGCGCTGCGGATCAAGGAACACGCCCTGCACCGCGCGATCGGGCAGATCGAGAACGCGAGCGGGGCGGATGAATTCACCTTTGAGCAGTTCCTGGACCACGTCACACCGGGGCGGCCGGATCACCTGCGCTCCTTTCCCGAGTTGCGACTGATTCGGTACCGGTGGGATCAGCACACGGCATGGCAATCCTTGCGCCCGCATCTCCGGCCGGATGACCATCGGGGCGGGGTTGACGACGCCGCGCCGACGGCCTTGATTGCGCGCTCCGCCGATGCGGTGGGGTACGTCAATGAGCTCGCCGATGCCGACGGCCGCAAACGAAGTTTCATTCCGGAACTGGCTGCGCCGTCGGGGCGGGTGTTGCCCTTCGGGATTGCGGCGGTCCTCAAGCACCTGGAACTGACGCCGCGGGATGTCACCGTCACCGAAACCGATCTCTACCTCGCAGATCGCCGACTTCCGCTCCACCACGGCCGGCTCTGGATCAACTGGCCCACCGTGCCGGCGGAGGCGCCATCGCAACATCGCTGGATGCACATCGGCCGGCAGAGCGCCGAACATGCCGCCGGGGAAGGGCGTCTCTCCATCGCCGCGGTGGTGAGTCTCGCCGAACAGCGCCGTGCCCACGCGGGCAACCTGCAGACCTTCCTCGAACTTTCCCGCGCGATCATGGAGTATGCGCAGCTTCCCAAGGATGATTTGCCCGAAGCGGTCACATCGCTTGGAGAGGCGCGCGGGCAACTTGAAGGGGTCCGGGATGAAGTGGACTTCACGTTGATGGACGATCCCGACCCGGAGACCCTGGAGGACGATTCGTTTCGCCGGCACGTCGAACTCAGCCAACTCTGGCGGCAGACCGAGCGTGTGCTCGAAGAAGGTGAGCGTCATCTGGCGGAAGTCGAGTCGGAACTTCGTGAGCGGGTGGATGATCGACTGGTTTTCATCGGATGGACGGCCAGCGGCGCGGTGGCGGACTTCGTCTCCACCCCGCTCGGCGCGACCACGCCCGGTGTCGTGGTACACGCCGTCGCGGCGGATATGGCCCTGAGCGGCGCGTCGGTGCGGTTTCTTCCGCGCTGGAGTGAACTGTCCATCATCGTCATGGCGGGGGTGGCGGCCACACTGATCGCCGCCGTTTTCGCGCCGCTGGGGTCGGTGCTGCTGCTGCTGCTGACCGGTTTCCTTTTCGGCGGCGTCAACCTCGCGCTGTTTGCGCGGGGGGACTGGCTCATCCCGCTCGCCTCGCCGCTCGGCACGTTGTCGCTGGTCTGGGTGGTCGGCATGGCGGTGGAGGCCGCGCTCTACCAACGTGAGCGGCTCCGCATCACGCGCCAGTTCCGCGCGCGGGTCTCGCCCCAACTGGTCGATTACCTGGTTGAGAACCCCGGCGCATTGTCGGTCGGGGGGCAACAACGAGAAGTGACGATCATCTTCGCCGACCTGGCCGGCTTCACCCGCCTGACGGAAACGCTGGGCAGCGAAGCGACGGTGAGGACGCTCAATCACGCGCTCGGTGCGCTCACCGACGAATTGGTTCGGCACGATGCCTACGTCAACAAGTTTCTCGGTGATGGCGTCATGGCCTTCTGGTCGGCTTTCACGCCGGACGATCAACAGGCGGCCAAGGCCTGCCGCGCCGCGATCGGCTGTCAACGTGTGCTGCGCGCATTCAACGAGGAAGCCGACCGGGAAGGACGCCCGCCGCTGGGCGTCCGTCTCGGGATCGCCACCGGTCCCGTGATTGTGGGCGACTGTGGTGCGCCCCCCGCGCTCAACGACTACACCGTCATCGGCGACGCGGTCAATCTCGCGGCCCGTCTGGAATCCGCCAACAAACAATTGGGGACCAACGTCCTGCTCGACGGTCGAACCCGCGAGCTTCTTTCCGCACCGGGTGCGGCGGAGGGGGAGTTCAATCTGCGCCGGTTCGGCCGTCTGTCCGTGGTCGGCCAGAGCCGCGCGGTGGAAGTGTATCAATTGCTGCCCGGCGAGCCGGAGGCCTCGACCGCCGACTCCCGGGCCGAACTTGATCGGGCGGTGGATGCGTTTGAGGCCGGCGATCCCGCCGCGTGCCGAGATGCCTGGTGCGCGTACGAAGAACAGTTCGGGCCGCATCCACTGGCGCGATTCCATGAGTTGACACTGCGCGAACGGGCGGAACGGGATGGAAGTGCGGAAGACGAGGACCGAATCGAGCCCGGCGTGGTCCGGTTGCGGGAGAAGTGACGCGGCGGGATCAGGTTCGCTCCGAGGAGTTCTCAATGCGGCAACGGACAACATCCCGCCGAGCCGGGTGAGTCGAAACGGCCAACCCAGGGAGTTCGGCCATGTCCAGAATCGGTCATACATCCAATCGACATCCGCTCTGTCCGGAATGCGGCTACGA
>SKZB01000426.1 GCA_007127615.1 Phycisphaerales bacterium
CCGCCGGGAAGGTGCGCAGCTGGTCATCTCGGTCGACTGCGGGATCACGGCAAAGGAGTCCGCCCGCACCGCCAGCGAGATCGGCCTCGACCTCATCATCACCGATCACCATAACCTGCCGGAAGACGGGGATGATCTGCCCGCGGCGTACGCGCTGGTGCACCCGCGTCTGCCCGGCAGCGATTATCCCTTCGGCGAATTGTGTGGTGCCGGCGTGGCGTTCAAGCTGGCGTGGCAGCTCGCGCGGGTCTGGTGCAATTCCGAGCGGGTGAGCGAATCGCTGCAGAAAGTGATGCTCGACATGCTGCCGCTGGTCGCGCTGGGCACGATCGCGGATGTCGTACCGCTGGTCGGTGAGAACCGCGTGCTGAGTTCGTTCGGACTGCGGTTGATCAAAAAGACGCCACTGGTCGGACTGCGGGCGCTGATTGAGGCGTCCGATCTGATGGACGAAAAAATCGACTGCGAGAAGGTCGGCTTCGTCCTCGGGCCGCGGCTGAACGCCTGCGGCCGGCTCGGCCACGCGAGCGCGGCGATGCGCCTGTTCTGCGATGCGCCGGTCGATGAAGCGGTCAAAATCGCCAACGATCTGACGCGGGTGAACCGCGAGCGGCAGGAGATGCAGCGAAAGATCTATGGCCGCGCCGCAGCGCTGGCGGAAGATCGCGGCATGACGCGCGAAGATCGGCGGGCGATTGTGCTCGCCGATGCCGACTGGCATCCGGGCGTGGTCGGCATCGTCTGCTCGCGCCTCGTGGAACAGTTCGGCCGGCCGGCGATCCTGTTGAACCGGGGCGAAGAGCTCTGCCGGGGATCCGGACGAAGTATTGACGGCTATTCGATTCACGCCGGTCTCGCCTCGTGCGCGGAGATGCTCACGACGTGGGGCGGACACGATATGGCGGCGGGCCTCTCGCTCGCGCCGGACAACCTGGATAGATTTGCGGAGCAACTGATTGCCCATGCGAACGAACACATTGAACCCGAGAATCTCGTCCCGGCGCTCACCATCGATTGCGGCGCGGAACTGGCAGAAGTCACCCTCAAAGCGGCGGAGGAGATTCGCACGCTTTCGCCGTTCGGTCGCGCCAACCGGCGCCCGCTGATCTGCGTGCAGGATGTCACCGTGCAGGAAGCGCGGCCGGTCGGCGCGAACGGCCGGCATCTCTCGCTGCGCATCATGCAGCAGAACGGTGGCCGTCGCGCGGAGCTGCGCGCGATCTGGTTCGGCGGGGGTGAGTTCGCCGGCGATCTGGCCAACGGCCAGCGGCTGGATCTGGTGATTGAGCCGAAGGTCAACGATTGGAACGGAAGACGCTCGGCCGAGGCGGAAATCAGGGACGTTCGGCTGCGGTCCCGTACAGAAACCACCCGACCGGAAACGCGGGCCGGCATGGATGCGGTGGCGGGACGGCGGTAGCCGAGGACGAAACCCGATTCCGCCGTGCGAAAATCGCGCGAGAAATTCCTGATTTTTCTTTTGCCCCGCCGGCGATCAACGCGATAATTCGGTATCGCGCTCAGCCCGCTGCGCAAACCGGGAGAGAACCTCCCGCGGGCGGCAGCGGAAGGGCGCGACGACCGGAGTCGTATCAAGGAGTGCCGCCCGCGCGTTCGCCGGCGGAACCACACTGGCTTGATCACCCGCGACTCCGGGCGATGAGCCCCTCGGGACGCCGAGGGGGAAAGGAACCCGGCGGCGGATGCACACGTCCGTGACGGCTGGGACCGTGGCTTTTCAGGAAGCCATTCTGAAAGGAGGTGATTCAGTGAACCATTTGTGTGACTGTATCGGAGGGCTGCACTACTGATCCCGTGCACCTGACGGGGTTGCGCAGGATTGTGCAGCCCGAAGAAATCGACGCCCGACGACTCGCTCCGAGTCGTCGGGCATTTTTAAAGGCACGGAGGCACGGAGGAAAAGCGACGGAGCGACGGAGGGGCGGAGCGACGAAGGGAATGAGGCAGCTGGGCCTCAAGGCATTAAGGCATCGCGGTCCGGAGCACCCGGTGGCAGAGGCCACTCCCACCGCGTCTCCACCCCACAACCCCTTCGCCCCTTCGTCGCTTCGTCGCTTCGTCGCTCCTCCGCCCGTATCATCCTCAGTCGACCGAACAATGACCTGAGGAGAACGCCATGCCCGACGCCACGCGACGACTGCGAACCGATCCCCGCGATCGTTTTTCCGATCCGGAAGTGTGCCTGCGCCTGGACGATGAGTTCGCGCAATTGCCCCGGGAAAGCGCTTCACGACAGGGGCACATGCAGAAGGCGCTCTACCGCCACGGCAACACGACCACGGCGATCTTCGCCTTCGACGCCGGATCGGGTATCGACCAGCACGCCGTGGAGGGTGAATCGATCATCCACGTGATCGACGGCAAGATGAACATCGCCACCGCGGCGCACGAGTATGTGCTCGGTCCGAACGACCTGCTGCTGCTCGATCCCGGTGTGCCGCACGATCTGAAAGCGATCGAACCGACCCGGATGCTCATGACCTTTGTCCGTGAGCATGAAAAGGGGCAGGAACAGGAATAATCGGGGCTTGATGCGCCCGTGATCCGTGTTTTCGCGCTTCGACCACGATCCGGCGCGGCGGGTACACTACTGCGCTATGCCACGACGCGTTGTCATCACCGGGATCGGCGCGACCTCCGCCTTCGGCGTGGGGATCGATCCGCTCTGGTCCGCCCTGACCGAAGGCCGCTCCGGCATCCGCCGGATCGAGCGATTTGATCCGTCCGGATTCAACTGCCACTTTGCCGGCGAACTGCTGCCGGATGCCTTCAAAATCCGCGATGTGGTCCCCAAGAGCTACCGCAAGGCGACCAAGGTCATGTGCCGGGACATCGAACTGGCGGTGGCCGCAGCGGATGCCGCCGTCCGCGATGCGGGGCTGACGACCAAGGCGACCGACCCCGACGTCGAGCCGACCTATCCGCCGGGACGAATGGGCTGCCAGATCGGCGCGGGTCTGATCGCGGCGGATGTCGATGAACTGACCGCCGCGCTGGTGAACAGCCGCCGCGATGACGGCACCGTCGATCTCGCGGACTGGGGCGCCAACGGCATGCAGAACCTCACGCCGCTCTGGCTGCTGAAGTACCTGCCCAACATGCTCGCCTGTCACGTGACGATCATCCACGACGCCCGGGGGCCGAGTAACACGATCACCTGTACGGAGGCCTCCGGCGGCCTGTCGCTCGGGGAATCGGTGCGCGTCATCGCCCGCGGCGGAGCGGATGTCTGTATGACCGGCGGCGCGGAATTCAAGATCAATCCCATGGCCTTCTTCCGTCAGAACTGCGCCAAGCGGCTCGCGCAGACGACCGGCGATGAAGATCCCACGACCATCGTTCGGCCCTTCGGGGGCGACGCCCGCGGCACGCTGCTGGGGGA
>SKZB01000483.1 GCA_007127615.1 Phycisphaerales bacterium
ATGTCGATGGACATGGGGAGACCTCGAGAGGGGGGAAGGCGCGAGCGACGGAGGGACGAAGCGACGAAGCGACGGAGGGGTGTCGACGAGAAGGCACTGTGGCGCTTGTTGGCCGCGTTGCCTCCAAGGTGACATTGTAGCTTGGGGCGCGGAACCGTCGAACGGAGCTGAAGACGCCTAGCGTCACCGGGCCGAATCGCCCGGCCGGCTCCCCAGCCCGCATCTCCATTGAGATCACGCCTGGTACGTGGCCGCGCGAACCGCTTCACAGATCTTGCGCGCGTTGGGCAGCATTTCCTGCTCGAGGTTGTACGCGTACGGCGCCGGGACATCATCCGCGTTCACGCGGTGCACGTGATTATCCAGATCGTCGAAACAGTGCTTGTGCACCTGCGCGGCGATCTCGGAGGAAATCGACGCAAAGGGCCAGGCCTGATCGACCACCACGCAGTAGTTCGTCTTGCGCACCGACTTCACGATCGCTTCGATATCGAGCGGACGGACCGAGCGGCCGTCGATCACTTCGCAATCGATCCCGTCTTTCTCCAGTGTTTCCGCGGCCTCGATACCGAAGTGCACCGGGCGGCCGAAGCACACGATCGTACAGTCCGTTCCTTCACGGACGATCCGGGCTTTGCCGAAGGGCACTTCGTAGGGTTCTTCCGGCACATCGCCCTTCATGCCGAGCATGCGTTCGGACTCGAGGAAGAAGACCGGGTCGGGATCGAGGATCGCCGAGCGGAGCAGACCCTTCGCTTCGTAGGGCGTGGAAGGCAGCACGATCTTGACGCCGGGCACGTTGGCGTAGAGCGACTCGACGCACCAGGAGTGGGTCGAGCCGAGCTGGCCGCCGGCACCGTTGTTGCCCCGAAAGACGATCGGACACCCGAACTGGCCGCCGGACATATAGAGCATCTTCGGCGCGTTGTTGAGGATCTGATCCGCCGCAACGAGCGAGAACGACCAGCTCATGAACTCGATGATCGGGCGCAGACCCATCATGGCGGCGCCGATCCCGAGCCCGGCAAAGCCGTTCTCGCTGATGGGGGTATCGATCACACGGCGCGGGCCGAACTCATCGAGCATGCCCTTGCTGACTTTGTACGCGCCGTTGTATTCGGCCACTTCTTCGCCCATGAGAAAGACGCGCGGATCATCGCGCATGCACTGACTCATCGCTTCACGGAGGGCTTCTCGGAATTCAATTTCACGGGACATGGCGGGAGGGGGTGCAACCGGTGGTCAGATGGGGTTCAAAGAAGATCGAAAGTCAGGGGAAAAAGTCGAAGTGCCATCGCCTGGCGGCGCGGATGTGACCCGCATTCTTCCGGAGGGGTCAATCATCATCATCCCCCGCCCCTTCCGCATCCTTCACGATCTGCGGCGGACTCGTTCCCCGGAACGGCCCCCACTCTTCGACGAAGACATCGGTGTACAACTCCTTGATATCCGGCTCGGGAGAGTTGTCCGCCCATTTCATCGACGCCCGGACTTCCTTGCGGATCTCCTTGACCAGCGTGTCGTAGGCGTCTTCCGTCAGATGGCCTTCCTGCATGAGCCAGTTGGCCAGCTTGTCGATCGCGTCGTTCGATTCGTACTGCTGCTCTTCTTCCTTGGTGCGGTACTTCCGGGGATCGGACATCGAGTGCCCCTTGTACCGGTAGGTGCGCAGGTCAACGAAAACGGGCCGACTGGTATCGCGGCAGCGGTCGACGAGCGGTTTCATGCCGTTGTAGACGGTAAAGATGTCCATGCCGTCGATGATGGCACTTTCCATACCGTAGCCGGCGGCCTTGCTGGTGATGTTGTGCCCCATGGTCGTGCCGCGGCTGATGGCCGTGCCCATCGAGTACCCGTTGTTCTCGCAGATGAAGATGATGGGCAGATCGAGAATGCCGGCGAGGTTCATCGCTTCGTGAAAGGCGCCCTGATTCAGTGCGCCGTCACCGAGGAAACAGAGCGTCACGCGGGCGTTCGTCCCGCCGTTCATGACCTCATCTTCGTACTTCGTGGCGAAGGCGAGCCCGGTGCCGAGCGGGCACTGGGCGCCGACGATGCCGTGCCCGCCGAACATATTGTTCGGTTTGTCGAAGAGGTGCATGGAGCCGCCTTTGCCCTTCGCGCAGCCGCCAATCTTGCCGTACATCTCTGCCATCGCGTAGCGTGGATCCATCCCGCGGGCGAGGGCGTGACCGTGATCCCGGTAGGCGGTGATGATGGGGTCCTTGTGCTCGACCGCAGCGGTGCAGCCGACGGCAACGGCTTCCTGCCCGATGTACACGTGGCAGAAGCCGCCGATCTTGCGGTCCTGATAGGCCTGCATGGTGCGGACCTCGAACTCGCGGATCAGCAGCATGTCGCGCAGCCACTGCTGGAGCGTCTGCGGCGGCAGCTTGGCGGCCAGATTTTCCTCGGCCTGGGGTTGCGTGGCGGTCGTCATCAGTGACGGCATCCTGAACAAACAGAGTAGAGTTCGAAACGATGACCCCGCGGCTTCTCCGGAACCGCGGATGCGAATCCCGACATGATAGGCCAATGTAAACGAGCTTGCGCAATCACGCAGCCGCCGATCCGGATCCCGATTCGCTTCGGCCCGCGGACATCTCAGGCGGCCTTCTGCTGATCGGCCGATCCGCTCAGCCGATTGACCGCGTCAATGAACCGGGCGATTCGGAACGGGGTCGAAAGCGACTGAACCCGGCGGTCGTTGGTCAGCGATGACTCCGGCATCAGCTTGCCCGCCGGCGACAGCACAATCAGCGGAAGCCCGGTGACCCCCGCCTGGCCCTCCGCGGTGCGATACGCACTCGTCGCCGCCACGCGCTCCCGCGCGTTGGAGATATGGATCACCCCGATATTCGGTTTCTCGGCTTCCGCCTCCTCATCGGCAAACGGCGTGGCGGCAAGTTCTTCGCAGAAGATGCCGAAGGCATCGAATCCGGGCACCGAACTGGCAAAGAGCGGTCTGAACTCGGTCTGTAACTCCTCCTGGTGCACCTGCCGTAACGGCGTCCACGCCCCCATGTTCGCGTTGGCGAGCAGCGCGAATTTGACCTTGTCACACTCATCGCGCACCTTGCCCCGGATCGTGGTCAGTACCTTCGGGTCGAGCTTCAACAGTTCGCAGAGATCGTGAATCGGATAGATCGTTTCGTTGCCGCTGCTGCCAAGCATCATGGCGTGCGCCAGGCGGTTGGCCAAGCCGAGCGAGGCGACTTCCGTCGTCTGCCGCGGCGCACTGCGGCGAATGTTTCCCGCCGAAAGGTGGTGGAACAACACGGGGTTGATGAGCTGTTTCGGGAACTTCCAGCCGTGAAGAATCCGGTCCATGACATCGGCGTGGGTGTAGAGCAGCATGCGCGCTTCAACCTGTTCCACCGGCAATTGAAGCTTCTCCGC
>SKZB01000180.1 GCA_007127615.1 Phycisphaerales bacterium
TTCTTCTTCTCGATTGAACACAAGGGGTTTGTCGGAAAGACCGCCCGCGTCGGCATCTGGGTGCTCATGATCACGTTCGGGGCGGGATTCGCCTACACCGTCATGGGACGAATCACGCTGCTTACGAATCGAATTGACTTCCTGTTCAACGACTGGCTCTGGCTGATCAATTGATCACCGGCCCCGTTCCTACCCTCCGCCATCGACCCGATCCATACTCTGACTCGGGCTTCAGAAGGCGAACCGCGGAGGACGCGGAGAGCGCGGAGGAATGGCAAGGGGTGGATCTGTCATCAATCGATCACCTGGTCGATTCGAACATTTCGCCCGGATCCGATACGTGAGCTGACGGCGGCGAGCGTTCTGACATCGTCATCCCCGCCCTCCGCCCGCCATGGCTCGCGTCGTGTGCCCACTGCGCCCATTCGGCCCAGCGCAGAGAACGTGGTGCCCGTCCCCCGGCAACTGGTCCCCCCGCAACTGGTTCCTCAGCATCCGGAAAGCTGTTGTCGAATCCTCGCCGGGGCGAGACGGCTCCCGCCAACCCGACCAACTTCGGGAATGGCAACATTCACTCTCCCCCGAACCGAAATGAACGTGGTGACGCCACGCCGCGGAATCGCCGGGCCGTCCCGCGATGCCGGCGAACGGCGTTGATCCGCTCGATCCTGCCCGGCACTCGACTTTGAATCACGGTTCCGCGATATGCGCGGCCCATGGCATTCACGCCCAAACCGCGCTCACTTCGTCATTTCGTTACTTCGTCACTCTCTCCGTCCGGCAGGCGCTCGGCCTGATCGCGCATGCGGATCGCCGATTGTGACACCTCGTCGTAGATGCTCGCGAGCAGCCCCACCAGCGGAAAGCGGCCCGTGAGCGGCGAGGGTCCCAGGCGGCGCAGCAGCGCGTGCGCGACGTGCGGTTCCGGAGCGGTCTGCTCCAGCCGGGTGAGTTCCGGCCCACTGCGCCAGAAATCCTCCAGGCAGGTTTCGAGCGGCGCGGGTTCATCCTGCGTTTCCGGAATCAGCGGATCAACGTGGGCCGCCGCGACGCCCTGCGTGTGCATGGCGCGCGACTGACGCAGTCGCTCGAGGAGTTGGGTTTCCGGCATGCCGTACAACCGGAAGACGATCATCGGGTCCTCGGAGAGTCGCTCCGCCAGCAGGTATCCCGCCGCGGCGCGGTGTTTGCAACGCTCGGCGCCGCAGGTGCAGGTGCTGGTGATCGACTCGCGGGCGGCATCGAGAAACGGAATGTCCAGTTCATCGAAGAGTTCGCCCAGATTCTCCGGCATCTCGCCGGCGAGCATCTTGGCCGAATAGAGCGCTTCACTGGACATGGCTTCGATCAGGCGCTGCCAGTCCGATTCGGCCAGCGTGCGGCCGTTCATCTGTACCTGGTAGGGTCGGGCAGCGCGCCCCTGAACGCGGGCGGTCAGGCCGTCCGGCGTCAGCTCGAACAGCGCGATCTGCCCCTGGCGCGCGTACTGCATCCCTTCGGTTCGCGCTTCGGCATCGAGCGTGTTTTCAAGCAGTGTGACCCACCGCCGGGCGACCCAGTGCCGCGCGACGACGCCATCCCGGGACTTCAGCTTGACCCCGTACCGCACGCGCCGCGGGTTTCCGGGGCGGACGGCTCCGCGCGGTGGGCGGGCCGGGCGGCCGTTCGAAGCGAATCTCTGATCGTGTTCGCTCACGAATCGTCCTCCATGGCGGATCGCCGCAACGTCAGCAGGTCCTGGAGCTGACTGGTGTCAAGTTCGGTCAACCACGACTCGCCGCTGCCGACGATGCGATCGGCGAGTTCGGTTTTCTGCTCGATCATCTGGTCGATGCGCTCTTCGAGCGTGCCCACACAGACGAACTTGTGTACGTGAACCGTTCTCACCTGCCCGATGCGGAAGGCGCGGTCGGTGGCCTGATTCTCCACCGCGGGGTTCCACCAGCGATCAAAGTGGAAGACGTGATTCGCCGCGGTGAGGTTGAGCCCCACGCCGCCCGCCTTGAGGGAGAGGATGAAGAAGGGGACTTCCGGCCCGGTCTCGTGGAAGCGGTCGATCAACTGCTGCCGGCGGGCCTGGGGCGTTCCGCCGTGCAGAAACAGAGATTCGCATTCGAACTCGCTTCGCAACATCGAGTGCAGGAGGTGCCCCATCTTTCTGAACTGGGTGAAGATCAGGGCCTTCTCGCCGGTCGCGCGAACATCTTCCAGCAACTCCAGCAGGCGACGGACCTTGCCCGACTGATGCGCGGGCGGATGCGGGGCGTCTGCGGCCGCCGCGCCCGACCGGCTTTTCTGGTTCACCAGTTGCGGATGATTGCAGATCTGCTTGAGTTTCACCAGACTGGCGAGCACCAGGCCGCGACGCTGAATGCCTTCGGACTTTTCCACCGACTCGAGCATTTCGTTGACCGTGCGTTCGTACAGCGCCGCCTGCTCCGGGTGGAGCGTGGCGTATTCCTTGGTTTCGACGCAGGCGGGCAGGTCGCTGATGACATTCGGATCGGTTTTGAGCCGGCGCAGAACGAACGGCTGGACGAGCTGCCGCAACATCTCACCGCGGTGCGCATCGCGGTGCCGCTCGATCGGAATCGCGAACCGTCTGCGGAACTCGTTGGTGGAGCCGAGGTAGCCCGGATTGCAGAACTCCATGATCGACCAGAGCTCACTCAGGCGGTTCTCAACGGGGGTGCCGGTCAGCGCGATGCGCCGCTTGGTGCGAAGGGCCCGAATCGCGGAGGTCTGCTTCGTCGGCGGATTCTTGATGTACTGTGCTTCGTCGAGCACGACCCGGTGCCAGTCGATCTCGGTCAGCATCTCACGGTCACGGCTGACCAGTGCGTACGTGGTCAGGACCACGTCGGAGGCGTAGACCGTATCCACGAACTGCGTGCCGGTGGGGCGGTCCGGGCCGTGCTGAACGTGCACGCTCATGCCCGGGGTGAATCGTTCGATTTCCCGCACCCAGTTGCTGATGACCGAGGTCGGCACCACCAGCAGCGTGGGGCCGGGCGGCGTACCGCTCTTCTGCCGTTCGTGCTGCAGAAGCGCAATCAACTGGATGGTTTTGCCGAGTCCCATGTCATCCGCCAGACACGCGCCGAGGTGGAACTTGTCAAGGAACGCGAGCCAGCTCAGACCCGTGCGCTGGTAGGGACGCAGCTCACCCTGGAAACCCGCGGGCTGCTCGATGATCGGCACGTTCTGTGAACCCGTTGAAGCATTGAGCAGATCCTGTACCCAGCCCGTTGCATCGAGGCCGAACACCGGCAGTCCGGATCCGCGGCCGCTCGTGTCGTACGCGGCCTGAACCGCTTCGAGCAAAGACATTTCCCCCTCACCCTGTTCTTCAAGAAGTTTCTTTGCCCGCGCAAGGTCATCGGGACGGATCTCAA
>SKZB01000306.1 GCA_007127615.1 Phycisphaerales bacterium
ATCATCACCTTCGGGATAGTCTATCTGCTGGATTGGACGTGGATGACCTCGATCTTCCACTTCGCCGTGTTACTGGCGTTCGGCTACCTGATCTTCATTCGTATCACGGGCGTGCCGAAAAAGCTGATCCCGACCATGTTGAATGACCGCGCCTGCCCGTCGTGCGTCTATCCGCTTCGTGAGGAAGTGGCAGAAGACGGCTGCGTTGTCTGCACTGAATGCGGCGCGGCGTGGAAACTCGGCGCGCCGGATCACGCGGATCAGGCGGATCAGTCCACTCACGAGATTCCACGGGTCTTACCCGACACGAGGCCGAAGCGCTAGTACATCGAGACGCGGGTCCCGGTGGGCAGTATGGTCGCGGGCTGCGCGCGGCCGAGGTCCACGGCGCCGAACAGATGCCAGTGTTCCGGCCGTTTCGTGCGCACGCGCAGGAAGCGGCCGACCGATCCCCGGCAGCGGATCTGCTCCCGTTCCGGCTCATCACGCCAGTGGCGGAGAATTTCGCCCCACACACGACCGCGCGTCCGCCGGGTGATATGGATCGGATCGAGCCCGTACCACTCGGCCTTCTGCTCGACGAAGGTGGCTTCGTGCTTCGCCGCCAGCTCACGCACGCCTTCGTGAACCCGATGGACGCGCTCCACGGTTTCCTTCAGGGTGCGCCGATTCATCGGAAAAAAGAGGGTGCGGAAGAAGAGATACTGTCCGTTCCCGATTCGGTGGATGACCGGCATGGGCAGGCCGGTGACGATGGTCCTTGCGTTCATGGCGCGGAGTCGGGTGAGACATTGATCCACCCAGGCGAGAATGTCATCGACAGCGTAGTCGTACATGATGTCGTTGCCGATATCGGTGAGCAGGGCGTAGGTCGGCAGGGGGGCGGATGATTCGACCTGTTCCCAGAGGCGGCAGGGCAGGGTACCGTCGATCGACCGGGCGATGAGAAAACTGCGCTGGCCGTAGGAACGCCCGTGGCCGATCGCGGCGTGGATGTCCAGCGGCGCGCCGAGCAACTGTTCCGCCCCGTCGATGAGCAGCGAGATGCCCTTGGAGGCGTTGCTCGCCCCGAGCAGAACGACGCGCGCGGAATCGGATGCGGTGGCGGGACTTCGGCCGGTCATGGGCCGGCACTGTAGCGAAATGAGACCGTATCATGTGAACAACCAGCGAGCGGTCTGATCACGATGGATCCGGGCCGGCCTCATCGATTCCGGCCTCGATCAACCCGTCAGGTTGTCATGGCGAACGCTGTGACAGCGAATCCAGCAGCGAGATGCGACCCGGCATGTCGCGTTCCATCCGTTCCTGCCGGAGGTACCGATGGCAGGCGAGGCAGGAGTGCGTCAGACTCGTGTAGTCGGCGAGGACCGCATCGGTCTCACGCCGGCGGGCGTTCCGGGACAGACGGTCGGCGGTATCCCGAAACTCATCGCTGAGCGCGATGTACGTCACACTGTCGTGGATGAGCCAGGAGGATCGTTCACTCAGGTCGCGCAGGTCTGCGGCGTTGTCCGCCACCTGTTGCAGGTTGTTGACCGCCATGCCTTCCACGATCGCGAACATGTGCATCATTTTCGCCTGCATCACGTTACTCATATCCACCATCGGGGGGCGATAGTGCCCGATGTACTCTTCGACTTCGGCATCGCGGTGCGCTTCGCGGCTCTCCGTCTTCGAACTCGGTGTGGTGTCACACCCCGGGACGATCAGTGCGAGGCCGAAACCGATGATGGCCGCCATCGCGATGGGTTGACGAATGGTGAGTCTTCGGCGGGCGTCGTTGAGTGACATGCGTGGAGGCCTCCCTGTGAATTGTTCCTGATGATCAGTATCGGCCGTGTCGCAGCGCGGCGGGAAGCATTCTCGCGAATCGCGGCCGCGGGGAAATAGGGCGATTTCCCCCTTTGGTGAACGCCGCAAACTGCGATACTGATACCATATCTGTTCGCCACGACGTGCCCGCCAGGCTCGCGCGACCCTTCGGTCGCCGGCCGCATCCGCGAGGAGTCAGCTTATGGCCACCCAATCCACCACCGCCACGCCCCGCTCGAGTTCCCGCCGTCTGCCGGGTCAGATGCGCTGCTTCGTGATGAAGCGCATCGGTGAAGTCGGCATGATGGAGAAACCCCTGCCCGAGTGTGGGCCGAACGATGCCATCATCCGCACCACCGCCGCGCTGATCTGCACCAGCGACACGCACACCGTCAAGGGTGCCGTCGGGGAACGGTTCGACCACACGCTCGGCCACGAAGCGGCGGGCGTCATTCAAAAGCTCGGCAGTGCGGTCACCGGCTTCAAGGAAGGCCAGCGCGTCGTCGTCAACGCCATCACGCCCTGCTATCACTGCATGAACTGCCAGCGCGGATACACATCGCAGTGCGGCGGCATGCTCGGCGGATGGAAGTTCGCCAACGTCAAGGACGGCAACATGGCGGAGTATTTTCACGTCAACAACGCGCAGGCGAATCTCGCGCCGATTCCCGATGAGCTCACCGACGAACAGGCCGCGTACTGCTGCGACATGCTTTCGACCGGATTCATGGCGGCGGAGTACGCGAACATTCCGATCGGCGGCACCGTGGCGGTCTTCGCGCAGGGGCCGATCGGACTGATGGCCACGGTCGGCGCGCGACTGCTGGGGGCGTCTCAGATCATCGGCGTGGAAAGCATGCCGCACCGTCAGAAGCTGGCGCTGCGTTACGGCGCGGACCATATCGTCGATTTTTCGAAGGAAGATCCCGTTGAGGCGATCATGAACCTGACCCACGGCGAAGGCGTGGATGCCGCGATCGAAGCGCTCGGCTCGGATCTCACGTTCCAACAGTGCATCCGCTGCACCCGGCCGGGCGGGGTGATCTCCAACGTCGGTTATCACGGCGACGGTGACTTTATCCACATTCCGCGCATGGACTGGGGGGTCGGCATGAGCGACAAGACGATCCGCACCGGCCTCTGCCCCGGCGGGTCCGAACGCATGTCGCGATTGATGCGATTGATCCAGACCGGCCGGGTCGATCCGCTGCCGATGACGACCCACCGCTTCAGCTTCGACGAGATCGAGAAGGCCTTCCATCTGATGGACAACAAAAAGGACGGCATCATCAAGCCGCTGATTACCTTCGCGTGAGCGGCGAGAGACGATACGCGTGAGCTTGCGGCCGTCTCGACACCGAGTGCGCGACCGGGATGATCGGGCAACAATTGATGGGTCTTCAGGAAATCGTATGGGTATGGAGTGACCCTGGCACCTTCACTGGGGGGCTTCGCCGCCAGCCCCCCCCAATCCTGAAGATAAGTCCCCCCCGGCTCCCACCGAAAGTCCGGGATCCGACGCGTTCGGGGGCGAAGAAACCGTCTCGCGCGCCCTGAAACCGTCACGCGCCCAATGGGG
>SKZB01000500.1 GCA_007127615.1 Phycisphaerales bacterium
CCGCGATGGGTTTCAATTCCGGCCGGCGACGATGCTGCGAAAGGTGATATCAAGTGAATCATCGTCCGCGCCGACCGGCCGCAGCACGACCGTCAGCGGCTGCTTCGGCACAAACCGCTCGATCGGCAGGTCAATGGTTCGAGCTTTCGATCGTCCGTTCGGCAGCCGCAATCGACGCATGGGCAGATGACCGCCATCGTAGTGCGAGATCAGTTCAAACGTGATTGGCAGCGGCAGCCCATCCGTCCTGATGAGTACCCGCAACACTTCCTGCGACTCACTCACATCATGCCGGGGCGTGCGGACGCTGAGCGCTTCGCGGATCTGATCCAGAAGCCGGCGGTCTTCCGTCAGCATGTTCCGCACGGTCTCGTACGACAGGATTTCCAGTTCTGCATGAAGTCTGTGCGTGCCGGTGAAAGCCGGCCCGGCGGTATCGGCGCGATTGACGGAACTGTGGAAGTGGTACGTAACCGGTGATGGAGCGCGGGGATCTGCGTTCCAGTGAAGATCCTGGTTCAATCTGAAATCGCTCTGGGCCGAAGTTGTCAACCGATTGAAAGCTGCGATGGTGAAATCAACGTCATTTTCGCCAAGCGTGATCGTGTCAAGTCGCAGTCTGACCACGTACGACTGAGCCGTTCCAAGCCGCTCCACTTGGCCGTGGGCTTCAAAGTCATGGTAGTCGCTTGCCAGGACGACGCGTGATGCCGGCACAGCCAGAACGAGCCCTTGTTCCACGTAGGTCGCCACCTGTTCCCGGGTGGCGATCCCGGCCGCGGCGGCCTCTTCAATCAGATCGCCCCACGCGCCGGTCCACTGGTGCTGCGGGTCGGCCTGAAAGGCGAGCGCCCGGTCGATCAAATCGATCTCATCGGCACGGGCAACTTCGCCGGCAACGATGCGTCGGGTCAGCTCTTCGACCGCGGGGATGGCGGTCGTCTGGTTGGACCGCGTGGCTTGCCAGTGCAGCAGCCCGATCGGCTTGTGTTGATGGATATCCCATCCCAGATCAAACCGGTGGTGAGAGGTCACGACAAGACCCGTCACCCCCAGCATCAGGCAGAGGATCGCACATCGCGCGAGTCGCGGCTTTGCCCAGGTTTGCGGGTAGTACGCGGCACCCTCACGGTCGAGTGGCGAGCCGCACTCGGGGCAGGTCTTGTGCTCAAGTCCCGAGCCGCGGAGATCAAACCGGCAGGAGCGACACGCGGGCGTCGTGCGGGTCGTGCGTTGCCACGCGCCGCCGATGCCGATCACCAGAGCGATGACGACGAGCGTGATGCAGAGTCCCTCCAGCGTCATGTGGGAATCCCCGTGAGCGGAAGTCGATGGTCGGCCGGTCGATTGTAGGAGATCGCCGGGCAGGATGAGTGGGTGGGGGATGGTGGGGGATGAGGCGATCACCCGGGGATGTCATCCGGACGCGGCCGTTCGACCGATCCATCCTCCGGCCGCTATAATCGACCGCGAGATTGTGAAGTTCGTCACAAGCCATCTGTGCCGGTCGTCCCTGCGGAGCGGATTTTCCGGTGCGGGTGGCCGAAATCACCTTCATTCGTCAGAATTGTTCCCATGCCCTACACGCTCCAACCCGCCGGCGGCTACGACGTCGATATCGAGACGACCGAGTACCTCGATGATCGGATCGATGCGCCGGACCGCTGGGTTCTCAATTTCGGCCCGCAGCACCCCGCCACGCACACCACGTTGCGGATCATCCTCGAACTGGACGGCGAGCGCGTGGTTCGCGCCACGCCCCACATCGGGTACCTGCACTCCGGCTTTGAGAAACTCGGCGAGCACCACGACTACAACCAGTACGTCTGCACCGTCAGCCGGATGGATTACGTCTCACCGATCGTGAACGACATCGCCTGGCACCACGCGGTGGAGACGCTCTTCGGGATCGAACTCACGCCGCGCTGCAAGGTGATCCGCACGATCATGGCGGAGCTCGGCCGCATTCAGAACCACCTGCTCTGTGTCGGCGCCGCCGCGCTCGACCTCGGCGCGTTCACGGGCTTTCTGTACGGCTTCAACGAACGCGAGTACATCTACGACATCATCGACTACATCTCCGGCCAGCGGTTCCATCCCGACTGGACGCGCGTGGGCGGGCTGATGCAGGATCTGCCCGATGAAGAGACCTTCCGGAAGATGGTCAAGAACTTCATCCACGTCCGTATGCCGAAGGCGCTGAAGGATATGGAAGTTCTGCTGAACCGGAACCGGATCTTCATCGACCGGCTCCAGGGAATCGGCATCGTCACGACGGAGGAGGCGGTGGCGTGGAGTCTGACCGGCCCGCTGGCCCGCGCGGCGGGCGTGAAGCGCGATCTGCGGAAGGACGAACCGTACCTCTGCTACGCCGACAACTGGGATGGTGAAGGCGCCGAAGCGGTCAAGTTCTCCGTGCCGATCGCCACGACCGGCGATACCTACGCCCGTTACCTCGTCCGGTTTGAGGAACTGCAGCAGTCGGTCCGGATCATCGAGCAGCTCATCGACAACATTCCGGGCGGTTCCGTCAACGTCGTCGCCGACGGCAAGGTGCGCATTCCCCCCAAGGGCGATGTCTACGGCTCGATCGAAGCGACGATTCAGCACTTTGAACTGTTCATGCACAACCGCGGCTTCGATACGCCGATCGGAGAAGCGTACGGGGCGATCGAATCGCCGAACGGCGAGCTCGGGTTCTACGTGGTCGCCGACGGCGGCCGGTGTCCGTGGCGGGCCAGCACGCGCCCGCCGGCGTTCATCAACTACCAGGCCTTCCCGAAAATGCTGGAAGGTCACCAGTTGGCCGACCTCGTCGCGGTGCTGGGATCGATCAACGTGATCGCCGCGGAACTGGACCGATGAAGCAGACCGACTAAAGAGACCGGAGTCATCTCATGGCCTGGATCGTCAAAGAATCAGCGAAGATGAAGATCGACCGTCGGCCGGAGCCGTATCTGACCGACGAGATGAAGTCGCGGTACGAGAAGGAGATTCTGCCCCGCTACGAGACGAAGATGGGCGCGATGATGCCGATCCTGCACGACGTGCAGCTCGCGCACCAGCACATCCCGTATCAGGCGATGGAAGAGATCGCGGCCTTTCTCGACCTGCATCCCGGCGATGTCCTTGATACCGTCTCCTTCTACGAAGAGTTCCATACGCATCCGGTCGGCAAGTACACGATCGCGGTCTGCCAGTCGATTGCGTGTGAAGTCTGCGGCCACCAGGCGATTCTCGATCATCTGCGCGCAAAGCTCGACGTCGAGCCGCACGAGACGACCGAAGACGGCAAGTTCACCCTGCTCGCCCTGGAGTGTCTCGGCGCGTGCGATGATGCGCCGTGCTGTCTGATCAATGACGACCGGCACAA
>SKZB01000175.1 GCA_007127615.1 Phycisphaerales bacterium
CTGCAGACCGGCCGCGGCAACGAGTTCATCGTTCAGCTCCTCGAGCTGCGCTCCGCGCAGCGGCCAGGGATCGTGCGCGATGCGGCAACGGCGCGGCCGACCGGCGCGGTCCGTCGTCATCAGTTGGTACCGCTCGGTGAGGAAGTGCGGCAGATCGCCCGGTTGTGAGCGCGGCAGTGGTTCGCCGACCGACCAGCGGCAGTGCATCGTTGCGCGCGGCGGGTCCCGGCGATCGACGCGGTAATCAATCGTCTCACCGTACCGGTGAAGCGAAATGCGCGCATTCTTGTACGGCAGATGAAAGAATGTCTTCGCGCCCCAGACGCCCGGTCGGCTGGCGGCGTCGAGCGAAAAGAAGTAGACGCCGGCTTCCTCGCCGCACCGAACATAGGTGCGCACGTTGCACTCGTGGAAGTCCGTGACGCCGCGCCAGGGAACCCGCGGCACGCCGATCGGACTGACATCGCACATCGTGAACGGCACCAGCCCGATCCAGGCATGGTCGTCGAAAGTATCCACATCAAAGCACGCCGGGATCAGCGGCCGCATGATCTCCACCGGGATCGGCCAGTGGACAAACAACAGGTGCTTCCACTGCATGCGCATGATCGGACGGAACGATCTCATCGGGGATTCTCCTCGCCGGGTCGTGTTGCTTCGGCGCGGAGCTCGCGCAGGGTGATCCAGATGCGCCCGGCTGCGACCAGTACGAACGCCAGCGCCAGCACGAACAGGATGGCGCCGGCAAAGGCGAGGATCGGGCGATGATCCTGATAGTCCAGCCACATCTTCGTCCAGAGTGCGCTCAACGTCGTCACGACCATGAAGACGGCGGGAATCGCGACGAACCAGACGGTGCGCCGCCGCTGCAGCAGCCAGATCAGAACGGTGGTCAGCGCCAGGGCGCCGATGAGTTGATTCCCCGAGCCGAAGACCGGCCAGATCTCACCGTAGAACTGTGAAAAGGCGAGCACCAGCATCGCCGCGATGGCGAGGAACGTATTGGTACTGCGCCAGCGCAGGATCGACGGGGTGCGGCGCTTGAAGATCCCGCTCCACAGTTCCTCAAAGAGATACCGGCAGAGGCGCACGGCGGTGTCGAGCGTGGTGACGAGGAATCCCTCGATCACCAGGATGCCGAGCACCGCGCCGATATCACGCGGGATGCCGAGTCCACCGAACAGACTGCCGCACGCGATCGCGAAGGCGAGCACCGGATTGCCCGCCCCTTCTTCCGGCCACACGTGGGTGAGGTATTCCGTGTGGGTGAACTGACTGGCGATCGCGGCGAGCACAAGCAGCGCGAGAAAACTTTCCAGCAGCATCGCGTTGTAGCCGATTCGCCGGCAGTCGCTTTCCCGGCCGATCTGTTTCACCGTCGTGCCGGTGGCGACGAGACTGTGAAACCCGCTGATCGCCCCGCACGCGATCGTGATGAAGAGGAACGGCCACACGCCCCCCAGCCGTTCGACGCCGACATCGATGGTGAACGCCGTCTCCGGGCTGATCGTCGCGCCGGTGAAGCCGGCGACGATCGTCCCGGTCAGCAGCAGGATCAACCCGCCGTAGAGAATCTGAACGTTCACGAAGTCACGCGGCTGGAGGATCATCCAGACCGGAATCCAGCAGCTGATCAGGACGTACCCCGCCAGCAGAAGACGCCAGATGTTCTGCGCCCGCGCGGCCGTGATCTCCGGATCCGCTTCGCCGAACCACCATTCCGCGACGGCGTGCATCGCGATCGGAAACCGAAAGCCGATGAGAATGCTCAGCAGACAGATGGCCGATGCGATTCCGAAGGCGGCCGTGCCGCGAACGACGCGGCGGTAGATCAGCCAGCCGAGAATCGGCGCGCAGAGCGTGATGAAGAAAACGGAGGTGGTCGCGATGCCGCCGATCTGCGCGACCTCACCCCCGCCGTAGTCCACCGCGCGGAGTACGGAGGTGTCGCGGTCGAGTTCGAGCGCGGCAAAGGGAATCAGCGACGTCAGTGCGGCGGCGGAGAGGTTGAGGAAGATCGCGTTGATCAGCGTGAGCACGAGCAGAAGAAACGCGATGAAGATCAGAAAGCCCGCCGGGCCGAGCGTTCGTCGTGAAATCTCCGCGATGGTCTTGCCGCCCTCGCGTACGGAGACGAACATCGTGGTCATGTCGTGCACCGCGCCGTAGAAGATGCCGCCGATGATGATCCAGAGCCACGCGGGCATCCAGCCGAAGATCAGCGCGAGAATCGGACCGACGATCGGCCCCGCGCCGGCGATCGAAGCAAAGTGATGCGCGAAGACAACCTGCGCGGGGCTTTTTACGTATTCACGTCCGTCGGCGTGCGCCGCGGCCGGGGTCGGGTTCGTATCGTCCTCGCGAAAAATCCGCGCAATCCAAAACGGATACGTTCTGCCCGCGATGAGCAGAATGAGACCACCGATGCCGACGAGAAGCAGTACGTTCATGGCAGAATCTGAAAGAGGCGAAGCTCGAACTCCGGCTCTTTCACGATAACCGTTGCACGGAATCGGTGGTTCAACCTTTGGGGTGAAGGCCGATTTTGGTGCGGACGCGCAGGAGTGTCCCGCGGTAGGCGGCACGGAGTTGGGCTTCCGCGCCGCTGCGAAGAACGCGGTCGAGTTCGAATCCGGTCGCGGCGGAATCGACCCGCACGTGCAGCACGCCGCGGCGAAGGCCGTTCAGCGCGGTCCGGGCCGCCAGTGCGGGGGGAATGCACTCCTCCCAGAGCCGAACGAGCGATCCCAGGCGCTTCTCATCACGTTTGGCGGTCTGGCGGGCCTGCGCGACGAGGTCGTGGATGGAGGTCTCCCGTTCCCGCCGCCGGCGGTACTTGCGGAGCGTGTCGAGTTGCTGCTGCGGATCGCGCACGATTGTCATTCTACTCCGGTTGGGGGCGGGTGCCGTCTTGGTCCGGGGAGCCAAACACCGGTTTGCAGCCGAATTCGGCTCGAAAAGGGGTTCTTTTCACGCCTTTGTTTCAGAATTTTCTGAAAATTGTAGCCAGCCCACCCTCAGGAAGTTAGGATTCCTCCACGGCCGGCTCCGATCGCCGTTCTTTTTCGGCCGGCGATCCAAGCGAGTGCTCACGTTCCGGATCGAGTTCATCGACCGAAGAGATCCCTCCATGTCCGAAGCATTGCAACAGGGCGACGTATCCATCCGCGCATCGCGTGAGCGCTTCGTCGCGCTCTGGGGGCAGATGGGTTCGAACTGGGGCATCCCGCGCACGATGGCGGAAGTGCACGCGCTGCTCTTCATTCGCGGCAAGCCAATGAATACCGATGAAGTCATGGACGCACTCGACATCAGTCGCGGCAACGCGTCCATGACGCTGCGCAACCTTGTCGATTGGGGCATCGTCCAGCGCGTCCATCGCCGGGGGGACCGCAAGGAGTATTTCGAAGCGGAGCAGGATGTCTGGAAACTCTTCCGCACCATTCTGCGCGAACGGAAGCGACGCGAGATCGATCCGTTGATTCACCAGTTGCGGGAGTGCCGGGCCGGCGGATCAGCCGAGGCGGATGTAGAGAAAGACGGTGAGTCCGCGGCAGCCCATAATGCGCGGCTCGAAGAGCTGCTCAGCTTTCTCGCGCTCGTCGACCTGATGTGTCAGGAGATTCTCCAGCCGGGTGAGGGCTCGGCGGATGCGATGGAGCTTGCGGCCCGGTTCATGGAGCGCGAGACATGACGACGCTGCCCCATGTTGTCGCGGCATCGCCCTGCCCGCGCCTGGTCCGGCCGATCGAGGTCGGCTGGACGCGCACCCTCAGCCGATGGTCCGAGAACGGTAGGGCGGAGGCCGCCGGCGCGAATGCACGCTCTTTCCGCCGGGAAACTCTGGTGGTGCGGATCGATCCGCCCGACGAGCCGGACGGGGACCGGGCGATCTTTTCGGCGTGGATTGAGAGTCACGAGGCCATCCTTCGACGCCTGCATGATCCGGCCAAGGTGGCGTGCCGTATCGTGAACGATGCGGGGCTGTCCCATGTGGAGGTCTCGGCATTGCCGGACCGTCCGGCCGTGCGGCGGCCGCTCAGCTTGACCTTCGACGGGAGCGGATCATTGCTCTTTGCGCAGAGTGATTTGCTGGGCGCCGCGGGATATCGCGGTGGGGGGTACGACCGTGCGGAGCTGCGAACACGCGCGGCCGTTCGGCCATCGGGGGACGGGTAGCGCCCGGATCGGGCGGGGTTCGGTCGAACGGTTATCGGCCGGTTGAATGGGAGGTTCCGACGAGATTGGCCCAAACTGCCGGTTCGTTTCGGCCGATACCAGAAGCATGAAGGAGCAACCAGAACCCAACGAGGGATCCTGGCCGGAGACCCCGCTGCTCAGTGAGTACGCGGGTGAGGCGGACATGGCAGAGTTGGTCACCTACTTTGTGGGTGAGCTGAACAATCGAATTCAATCCATCGAAAGGGCGTGGCAGGAGCAGGATAAACAGCGGCTCCGCGACCACGCGCACCAGATCAAGGGTGCCGCGGCGGGGTACGGCTTTCCGCAGATCACCGACTCCGCGGCGGAGTTGGAACGCGAGCTGAATGAAGAGGCGACAATCGCCGATCTCTCGGAGCGGGTGGAGGCATTGATCGGTCTTTGCCGGCGTGCAACAAGTTCGTCGGACGGGGCGTAAGCGCCCGGATCGATTCGGCAGATCCCGCAGCCGCCTTGAGGGACCACGTTCTCGGAGACCAGGTCGGATCCATGCAGGTTTGTGAACATCAAATCCCGCGGCTGCTGGCCGTCGATGATTCGGAGTTGATTCATCGCCTGCTCAAGTCGCGCCTTCGCGGGGAGCGTCTTGAGATTCACGCCGCGATGACCGCCGAAGAAGGTCTGGACATGGCGCGGGCACTGCTGCCCGAGGTCATTCTGCTGGATATTGATCTGCCGGATCAGAACGGGTTTGATGTTCTGCGCGAGCTGAAGACCGATTCGATGACGCACGACATTCCGGTCATCTTCGTATCGGGATCCACCGATGCGGATGCGCGCGTACGCGGTCTGGACATGGGCGCGCATGACTTTGTCGCCAAGCCGTTTGATGTCGCGGAGCTCAAGGCCCGCATTCGCTCGGCGGTTCGAATCTGTCTGCTGATCAAGATGCTCGCGCAGCGGGCGCAGATCGACGGACTGACCGGCCTGTGGAACCGCGCGTACTTTGACCAGCGGCTTAGGCAGGAATTCGCCGAGGCCACGCGGTACGACCGTGATCTCTCGCTCATACTGTGCGATCTCGATCATTTCAAAGCTCTCAACGACAATCACGGCCACCCCTTCGGCGATCAGGTGCTGGAAGATTTCGCGGAGATCCTGTCCAGCGGACGCGGCGGGGATATTCCCTGTCGGTACGGCGGTGAGGAGTTTGTCGTGATCCTGCCCGACACCCCGGCAGACGAAGCGATGATCGCCGCCGACCGGTACCGGGAAGCCATTCGTAAGATGAGATGGGAAGAGCATCCCGACGTTCAGTCGACCGCATCGTTCGGCGTGGCCGACCTGAACTGCCTCACCGAACGCTCGACCGAAAACCTTGTCGATGCCGCGGACAAGGCGCTCTACCGGGCGAAGCAGCAGGGACGTGATCGGGTCTGTCTGGCCGATCAATCGGATCAGAACGACTTGAAACTGTCCGCGTGAGCGCTGAGGGAACCCAACCGGACCACGATGGGGCGCGGGAACGGGCTCAGCGGGTTCGGCGGGCTCAGTAGGTGCGATCGATTACCGAATCCGCCATGCGCTGCAACATGCGAACCGCACGGCCGGCGGGCCAGGGTTCCAGTTCCGATTTCGCTTCGCGGACGAACCTCCGTGCGGTCTCCTGTGCGTAGGCCATCGAGCCGTGATGACGCAGGCGGTCGCGCAATGCGGCGGCATCGCGTTGCGTGAGAACGCGCAGCGATTCGCCGCGGTCTTCCGGATTTGCCTGGCTCACCAGGTGCGTCACCGGCAGGGTCAGCTTGCCCTTCTCCAGGTCCCGGCCGAGTGATTTGCCGACAATGTCCTCATCGCCGATCAGATCCAGCAGGTCATCCTGAATCTGGAAGGCGATACCCAACGCGATGCCGTAGCGGTAGAGCGATTCGGCGTGATCCGGCTTCGCGCCGCTGAGCAGGGCGCCCTGTCGGCAGCATTCACCGATCAACGAAGCGGTTTTGCGGCGCACGATCTCGAAATAGGTCGCTTCGTCAATGCCGTAGTCGTTTCGGTGGTGGAGCTGCACCAACTCGCCTTCGCAGAGGGTGTTTGTCACCTGTCCCAGGGCGAGATTGACGGCGGGGTCGCCCAGACTCGAGCAGAGATGAAACGCATTGGAGATCAGATAATCGCCGAGCATGACGGCGGATTCGTTTCCCCAGAGATGATTGACCGTCGCGCCCTGACGACGCACGTCCGCCTCGTCAAGCACGTCATCGTGCACGAGCGTGGCCATGTGAATCATTTCGGTCACGGCCGCGACGACCCGGTGACGCTCGGTCAACGTCTCCTCGTCGTGGGGTTCTTCGGAGACGGCGAGTCCCGAAAGCAGCACCAGCGTCGGTCGCAGCATCTTGCCCCGGTAGCGCTCGACGTGCAGGCAAAGCCCGTTCACGGCAGAAAGATCGCTCGCCAGCTGTCGTTCGAAGACGACCCCGACCTGCTCCAACTGATCAGCGAGCAGTTCGGCAATGGATCGATCGAGATGGGCGAGATTCAGCATGCCGCGCATGGGAAACGTCTCGGACGAAGCGGGGAACGAGATTCTAGGCCGCCGGACCGGGCGACCGGCGGTCGGCGGGTCGCATCTATCGTTCCGCGACCAGGTAGGCGACCCAGCCGGGGCACGCTTCGCCGCGCTCCGCGACGGACCATTCGCCATCACCCTCGCCGGTCTCCTCATCCGTGCCTTCCCAGTACACGATCACGTTCTTGAAGCCGGCTTCGCGCAGGATTTCCTGAACCTCGGGCAGCGTCCAGAGCCGCCACTCGTAGCTGAAGGCCTTTTTCATCTTCGTGCCGTCGGGAAAGTGAAAATGGATATGGTTCGTCGCGAGCCCGCTGATCGGGTCGTAGGAGGCCTGATCCCAGACGTAGGTGAAGCCGTCGAGATCACGATCCTCGGTCAGCTCTTCGAAGGCCTCGCTTCCCCCGTAGGCGTCCAGCAGGAACAGGCCGTCGTCGACAAGCGATTCCCGTGCGATGCGGAAATAGTTGCGCAGGTCGTCGCGGGTCTTGAAGAGGTTGTAGCTGAAGTTCATCGCCAGGACGGAGTCAACCTTCTCGGTTTTGGTGGTCAGCACATTGCCTTCGATGATGGTGACGCGCGACTGCTGCTCGGCATCGAGGCGCTGGGGCAGTTTGTCTCGCGCCCAGTCGAGAACTTCGCGGTCGAGGTCCACGCCGATCGACGTGTGGGACTTCTTGCGCTTGACCCACTCGATGGCAACCGCCGCGGTGCCGCAGAAGTCTTCGCGGATGTGGTTGCATTTGCGGCGGCGCTGTTCCTTCCAGACCTGATCGATCAGGTCACATTCCGCCTCGGGCTCCTGAACGGAGAGTTCGTACAGCTCGTGCCGATCGCTGGTCGCGGCGGTCCGCCAGCCCTTCTTCGCCTTCTTCCGGCGGGATTTGCGGCGGGAGGATTTCGGCCGTTCTTTCGTGGTGTTTCGTCCCATAGCGCGACAGTGTAACTTGGCCGGGGCAAATCGGCCTGCCCGGAGCGCTGCGGCGCGAAAAAAATCCTCGACGCCTCGTCCGCGTGCGAGAATCCGGCTGAGCAAGCTGATATCGTGACGGTCGCACGTTCCCATTCCGTCTCCCCTCCCGTTCGAGGTCGTGACATGCCCCCCACGAAACAGCAGAAAGCCCGGGCGAACGCGCCCGGCACGAAGCCCAAGTTGAACGTTGACAAGGCCGCCCGTGCGGTCTGGACGCTGGATTCATCGCGCGATCTCTACCAGATCGAGGCGTGGGGGCAGGGTTTCTTCCAGATCAATGAGCGGGGGCACGTCGCGGTGCGCCCCGACCGGCGTGCCGAGAACGAGATTGACATCTACGAGGTCATCAAGGGTCTGGAAGCGCGCGATCTGACCACGCCGGTCCTGATCGGGTTCAGCGACCTGCTGAAACAGCGCATTCACGATCTGCACGATGCCTTCGCCGAAGCGATCGCGGAGAACAACTATCAGGGCAAGTACCGCGCGGTGTACCCCATCAAGGTCAACCAGCAGCGGCATCTGGCCGAGCAGGTCTACCGCAACTGCGCGCCGCTCGGATTCGGGCTCGAAGTCGGCTCCAAGCCCGAACTGCTCGCGGTGCTCGGGCTGACGAGCGACCATCCGGAGACGCCGATCATCTGTAACGGCTTCAAGGAAGGTCGGTACATCGATTTCGTGACGCTCGCCAAAAAGCTCGGCCGGAACATCACGCCGGTGATCGAGAACCTCTCGGAGCTCGATCTGATTCTCAAGGCGGCCGAGCGGTTCGACGTCCGCCCGCGGGTCGGCGTCCGGGTCAAACTCGACTCATCCGGTGCCGGCCGATGGAAGTATTCCAGCGGTGCGAAAGCGAAGTTCGGACTCTCGATTTCTGAAGTTCTCCATGCGGTGGACATGCTCAAGGAAAACGGCATGGCCGACTGCCTGCACCTGCTGCACTGCCACATCGGCTCGCAGATCCACGATATCCGGAGCGTGAACAACGCCATCAACGAGCTGACGCGCATCTACGTTGAGCTGTCCAAGATGGGGGCCGGGCTGAAGTATCTCGATGTCGGCGGCGGACTCGGCGTCGACTACGACGGCAGCATGACCGATTTTGAGTTCTCAATGAATTACTCCCTTAAGGAGTATGCGAACAACGTCATCTACCGTGTCGGCGCGATGTGCGACGATGAAAAAGTGCCGCACCCGACGATCATTACCGAATGCGGCCGCGCCATGGTCGCTCACCACAGCGTGCTGGTGTTTGACGTGCTCGGTTCGAACCAGCTTGACCGGTATTCACTCGACGAGGCGATGGACGAGTTGGGCGCGGACGAGCGTGAAAATCTGCCGCGTCCCATTCTGGATCTCATCGAAGCGCACCGGATCATGTCCACCGAGCGGATGCTCGAGTGTTACCACGATGCGCAGCAGGCGCGGGAAGAAGCGATCAACCTCTTTCGTTTCGGCCATCTCGCGCTGCCCTACCGGGCGGTGGTTGATCGTCTGTACTGGTCACTTTGCGCGAAGATTCGTGATGTCTGCCGCCAGCTCAAAGCCATTCCCGAGGAGTTGCAGGATCTCGAAAGCTCGATGAGCGATACGTATTTCTGCAATCTGTCAATCTTCCAGTCGCTGCCCGATTCGTGGGCGATCGACCAGCTTTTTCCGATCATGCCCATCCACCGGCTGGATGAGCGGCCGAGTCGGCGCGCGACGCTGGCGGATATCACCTGCGATTCCGACGGCAAGATCGACCGCTTCATCGACCCGACCGATATCAAGAACATCCTTGAGCTGCACCCGATTCAGTCGGGTGACCGGTACTACCTCGCGGCGTTCCTCGTCGGCGCGTATCAGGAAACGCTTGGCGATCTGCATAACCTCTTCGGCGACACGCATCTCGTCCATGTGCGCCTGGATGAAAACGGCGAATGGTGGATCGATGACGTCGTCGAGGGCGATTCCATCCGCGAAGTGCTCTCCTACGTTCAATACGACGTGGACCGGTTGTTCCAGCAGTTCCGCAAGGAGTGTGAGCACGCAGTCCGCACCCGCCGCCTGACCGTCAGCGACAGCAACATGCTGGTGCGTTCGTACGAATCCGGGCTGTCCGGCTACACCTACCTCGAGTGATGCCGAGCCGGATCAGCTTCTGTCTGCTCTCGCGGTGACGATGGGCGACCGATGGACGGTCAACCCTGCGGTTCAGCGCAGTGCGGCAGAATCCTTCACGCCGAGCGTCCGGTAGATCTCGCTGGTCGCGTCCGAGCGGTTGAGCGTGTAGAAATGGATGCCGCGCACGCCGTTATCGATCAGATCGCGCGCCTGCTCGGTCGCCCAGTGGATGCCCACGCGCTGGACGGCATCGGGATCATCCTGGCACCGGTAAATCGCGCGTTGCAATGGGGCGGGGAAGTTCGTTCCGCCGGACAGATCACCCATGCGCTTCATGCCCTTGACGGACGTGATGGGCATGAGGCCGGCGAGAATCGGCACGTTGATGCCGTGCAGTTCGCAGCGCTCGCAATAATCGTAGAACGCCCGGTTGTCGAAGAACATCTGCGTGCAGACGTAGTCCGCGCCGGCATCGACCTTCTGCTTGAGATGCTCGATGTCCATCAGCGTATTGGGCGTAGCGGGATGACCCTCGGGAAAACCGGCCACACCGATGCCGAATCCGCGCGAGTCGGGATGCTTTCCCGTTTCGTTGAAGTTCCGGATGTGCCGGACGACATCGATCGCGTGGGGAAACTCATCCGCATCGGGATCATAATCGTCCACATGGCTCGGCGGGTCCCCCTTCAGCGCGAGGATGTTCGAGATCCCTGCTTCCGCGTACCGCTCGAGAATTCGGTCGATCTCCGCTCGCTTCTGGAGAACCGTTGTCAGATGCGGGATCGGGTCCAGCCGGGTTTCGCGCTTCAGCCGGACGACCAGATCGTGGGTTCGTTCCCGGGTCGAGCCGCCGGCCCCGTAGGTGACGGAGACAAATGATGGAGCCAGTGTTTCAAAGTCGCTGATGCGCCGAAAGAGGGCATCCCATGCTTTGTCGGTCTTGGGGGGGAAGAACTCAAAGCTGAAGGTGGTCGAGTGTTTTTCGAAGATATCTCGGATGTGCATGGCAGGGGACCATTCTAACAGAATCGACGCTTCCTCGCGGAGAATCCGCTCGATCGGCCGGGTCCGCTGCTACACTGCGGGCCACTGGCCCCGACCGATCCGGAGACCTGTTTAGGGCATGACGCCGCGCGTAAAAATCCCGAAACCGACCGTCAAACGGCTGAGTCTCTACCTGCGCGAGCTGGAATTGCTGGCGGAACGGGATCAGCAGACGATCAGCTCCAAGCAGCTCGGCCAGGCCCTCGGGCTCACCGACGCCCAGGTACGGAAGGATCTGGCCTATTTCGGCCAATTCGGGTATCCGGGCATCGGGTACCGGATCGCCGAGCTCGTGGCCCAGCTCAAGCGCATTCTCGGCACCGACCGAAGCTGGAACGCCGCCGTCGTCGGCGCGGGCAACATCGGCCGGGCGGTCATGCCCTACGGCCGTTTCGCGCGGAAGGGCTTCGACATCGTTGCCATCTTCGATGCCGACTCAAGCGTGGTCGGCACGGAAGTCGCCAATCATCGGGTCAGGCCGATGAAGGACCTGCCCAAGCTCGTCAGGGAGCGGGAGATCAAGATCGGCATCGTCGCGGTGCCGGCGCCGGGGGCGCAGGAGGTCGCGGACAAATTGATCGAAGCCGGTGTGATGGGCATTCTCAACTTCGCGCCGGTCCGCCTCGACGTGCACGATGCGGTCAGCGTGGTCAGCGTTGACTTCTCCCTCTCCCTGGAGCAGCTCGCCTTCCAGATCTCGCTCGGGATGACCGGTTCGCTGGATGAAGAAGTGCAAAGGTAACGCCTGCTCAGGATGAAGTCGGTCTCGAATCGACCGCAACATCCCGCGTGAGCGCCTTGTCCCGTTCCATCGCGACCGCACGGTCGACCCGGCGCAGACCGAAGGGGAGGGTCAGGAGGCGTAACAGAAATATGAAGAGAGCGATGGCGAAGAAGACGCCTGCCACCGCCCACAGGGACTCAAGCGCCGTTTCTTCATTGATCCCCGGACCACCGGAAGTGAGAAGGGTGATTCCAACGATCGCGAGGGGGATCAGGATGGCCAGATCACGAGCCTGCCGGGAACACCATCGGGCACGTTCCGGGTCAGGAACGCGGGCAAGAATGGAGCGAAGTTGCAGAAACAGACCATGGGCCAGCACGGCCGCGGTGACAGATAGCAGCAGAAGAAAGAGAATGCGGTAGGTCAGTGATCCGGCCAGAATCGGAAAGAACAGGCGGAAGGAGATGTGGAGGGTGATGGTGCCGGCTAGTGCGACCAGCATGATCTGCGCGAAGCGCCGGGGCGACCTTTTCGATTCCATCAGACGCTCACGGGGTTCCTGGCGTGTCGTAAGAGCAGCACCGATCAGCAGGATGACTCCCCCCATAACCAGGGTGATGGCGATGAGAAGCCGAAGAAGAGGAACGATCCGGTCAACCAGATTCTGCACCCCTGGCGTCAATTGAAGAGCGGCGGTCAACACGAGAATCATGAGCAGGCTGAGCCCCACACCGGTGCCGGTGGCGGCCGAGCCGATCCAGAGAATACGGCACCCACGGGCAAGGCCGCGGAGCCAGTTGAGATCGGTATTGACCAGGAGATGATCGA
>SKZB01000352.1 GCA_007127615.1 Phycisphaerales bacterium
CCCGTTCGCATCTTTCTGATCATCGTCTTCCTGGTCGGATTCTTCGTCGAGATCGCAGCGCCGGGCACCGGCATGTTCGGGCTGGCGGCGCTCATCGCCCTGCTCCTGCTCTTCGGCGCCCCCATGCTGATGGGCATGGCGGCGTGGTGGGGGCTCCTGCTCGTCGTGATCGGGATCGCGCTCGTACTGGTCGAGCTGACTTTGCTGCCCGGAGTGGGTGTGGTCGGCATCGCCGGCCTGCTCAGCCTGTTGTGCGGCATGGTCGGCGTGTTCGTCACCGGCGGGCTCGACACCGCGCAGGGGCAGCAGCAACTGCTGCTCGGTCTGGTGGCGGTACTGACGGCCTTTTTCGGGGCGGGGATCCTCATCTGGCTGCTGGCGCGGCAGATGAAGTCGATCCCGCTTCTCAACCATCTCGTCTTGCGCACGGAGCTCGGCAACCCCGATGCGCTCAAGCCCCGTGCCGATGCGCGGGATCACCGGCAGCGCGAGCAGAAGGCGGCCCGGGCCGCGGCGGCGGATGATGCCGCCCGTTCCGATGAACAGAATGCACCGGACCCGGAGGCGTCGGATGAGTCTGATGGTGGCGAGATTCGCGTCGGCCATGTCGGCCGGACGCGGACAGATCTTCGGCCTCACGGCCGGGCGGACTTCGGTGGGCGGCTGTTTGAAGTACAATCGATCGACGGTTTCATCGACGAAGGGACGCCGGTGCGCGTCACTTCGGTGGGCCGCTTTGTGATCGAGGTGGAGGTCGCCAGCGAATGAGTCTCATGCTTGCGTCAGTGCTTGCGGAAACCGGCAATCAGACGCTGCTCTTCTGGGCCTTCGTGCTCGTCGGGGTCACCGTCGTGCTCATGGTGATGGAACTGTTCATTCCCTCCGGCGGCATCATCGGCGGGATGGCCGGCATTGCCGCCATCGGCTCGCTGGCGGCGTTTTTCGTCTACGACACCAACATCGGCGTGATCGCGCTGATCGCCTACCTGATCATTGCGCCGGTGGTGATCTACGCCATGTTCAAGTTCTGGTTCAACTCCCCCTACGCCTCGAAGCTCATTCTCGGTGGTGGCGAGAGCGTGCGCGAAGATCCGCAGGAAGCGCTCACCCAGGCCCAGCAGGCCCGCCTCCAGCGTCTGGAGAGACTTCGGGCGCTCATCGGCACGGAGGGGCAGACCGTCACGCCCCTGCGTCCCGTCGGCGTGGTCCGGATCAACGGCGAGCGCATCGACGCGCTCGCGGAAAACGGCGCCATCGGCGACCGGACCCGCGTGATCGTGACCGATGTGTACGACAACCAGATCAAGGTCAGGCCGGCGGAATCCTGAGCCGGGACGGGGGCGCGTTCGGCGGCTTGGTCGGTAGAATCAGGCCTCGGGAAATCTGCTAAGCTACGAACTGCTATTGCCGGAGTGCACCGCAGATCGTGATCCGGCGAATACCTGGATGAGATTCCGGCGCGCGGGATTCGAAGCATTCCGTCTTCCCGGCGCCGGATCTGGCTGATTCCTGTTTCTCTCTCTCGGGCAACCCCCTCGGGAAAGGTTCCGCATGTTCGATCAGTTCATTTTCGCCAATACCGCGTTGATCCTCGGCATTCTTGCCGTGGTCGGCTTTGTGCTGCTGATTCTGATCGTGGTGGCAGCGCAATATATCTCACTCTACCTGCAGGCATTGCTCTCCGGCGCGCGGGTCAACTTCATCTCGCTGATCATGATGCGGCTCCGGCGCGTGCAGCCGCGGGAGATCGTCTTCAACCGCATCAGCGCGAAGAAGGCCGGGCTGGAGATCTCGACCGATCTGCTCGAGTCGCACTATCTCGCCGGCGGCCGCGTGACCAACGTGACCCGCGCGATGATCGCGGCGGACAAGGCGAAGATCGACCTGCCGTGGGACCGCGCGACCGCCATCGATCTGGCCGGCCGCGACATTCTCGACGCCGTCAAGACGTCGGTGGACCCGAAGGTGATCGACTGTCCGAGCCCGAATTCGGGCAAGACGACCATCGATGCGGTCGCCAAGGATGGTATTCAGCTCAAAGCCAAGGCCCGCGTGACCGTGCGGACCAACATCGCCCGGCTGGTCGGTGGCGCGACGGAAGAGACCATCATCGCCCGCGTCGGCGAAGGCATCATCTCGACCATCGGTTCGGCCTCCAGCCACCTGGCGGTGCTGGAGAATCCCGACAACATCTCCAAGACCGTGCTGGGCAAGGGGCTTGACTCCGGGACGGCATTCGAAATTCTGTCGATCGACATTGCGGATATCGACGTCGGTGAGAATATCGGCGCGAAGCTGCAGGCCGATCAGGCCGAGGCGGACAAGAAACGCTTTCAGGCCGAGGCGGAGAAGCGTCGCGCGATGGCCGTCGCGGAAGAGGCGGAGCACAAAGCGGCGGTTCAGAAGAACCGCGCGCTGGTTGTGCTCGCCGAGGCCGAGGTGCCCAAGGCAATGGCCGATGCGTTCCGCGAGGGCAACATGGGCATCATGGACTATTACCGCATGAAGAACATTGTCGCCGACACGTCGATGCGGGAGTCGATCTCCGGCGAAGGCGGCTCGTCCGGCGGCAGCAACAGCGGCCGGTCATCCTCGTCCTGATCCCGAGCCCGCCCGAATCTTCACGTGCCTACGCTGCATGTCGTCATTCCCGTCTTCAACGAGCCGGAAACACTGCGCCCCTGTCTGGAGCGGGCGCTCGGTGTCTCTTTACCGAGCGGCTGGAGTTCGCGACTGCTGCTGATTGATGATCACTCTCTGGTGCGGTCTTACGCCGCAGCGCAGTCGCTCGTCGGCGAATTGACGGAACGCGGCCACGCCGTGATGCTCATCCGGCACGATGAGAATCGCGGCAAGGGGGCGGCGCTGCAGACCGGTTTCGATCGGTTGCTCGATGACGAAGCGATCGATTCGGATGATCTGGTCATTATCCAGGATGCGGATCTGGAGTACGATCCGGCCGATTACCCCAAACTCATGGAGCCGATCACCGCCGGCCGGGCGGATGCGGTCGTCGGCACGCGGTGGGGGGAACATTGTCCCGCACGGGGTGCCAAACGTCGTCTCCACGCCTGGGGGAACCGCGGGTTGACGCTCCTGAGCAATCTGATGACCGGTTACCGGGTGCGGGACATGGAATGCTGTTACAAACTGATGACGATCCGAACGCTTCGGGCGCTTCGGCCGTTGTTGAGCGAAGAGAGATTCGGGATCGAACCGCAATTGGTGGCGGGTCTCGCGCGACTCGGCGCGCGCGTTGAGGAAGTGCCGGTCCGCTACGACCCGCGTGGACTGGAAGCGGGAAAAAAGATCGGCTGGCGGGATGGGCTGCGGGCCGTGTACGTCATCGCGCGGGA
>SKZB01000046.1 GCA_007127615.1 Phycisphaerales bacterium
AACATCGTCACGGCGGATCTCAACCGGAACGGATGGACCGACATCCTGATCGCCGACATGGACGATGATCTTCTGAACTGCAACAACGGCGCCAACATCGCCGACATCTTCCGCAACCTCGGCGGGAGTGACGAGAACATCTCTTTCGAAAACAATCCCGGAAACATCGGCGGCGCGGCCAATATGCGAAACACCTTCGACTTCGCGGTCTTCGACCTCACCGGCAACGGCTGGCCGGATATCGTCCAGGCCCGCTGCAGCAATGCCGGCCCCGGCAAAGGCACCACCGTCTGGGTCAACCGCACCTTCGAACTCTGCCCTGCCGATGTCAACCAGGATGGCCAGATCAACGTCTTCGATCTGCTCGATCTGCTCGAAGACTGGGGACCGTGCGCCGACTGCCCCACCGATCTCACCGGGTCCGGCGCGGTCGATGTTTTCGACCTGCTCGAACTGCTGGAGAACTGGGGCAGTTGCACCTGACATTTTCACCCGTCACGTGCAATGTTCTGAAACGACATCATGGACCGGAAAATGAGAGAAAAGTCATGACACATTGGACTTCTGCCAGGTCCGGCTTCGGCCTGACCGTTGCACTTCTTGCAACCACGTCGGTCGGCGCCGGCGAGTCCTGGATCCACTTCACCAACGAAACCGATCAACGCCTGCTGACCACCTCGCCGAGCTTCGGCACGGAAGACTTCCAGGAGCGCGATTACGCCTGGGCGGATCTCAACAACAACGGCTGGGTCGATCTCGTCGCCATGCGCAAGCAGCCGGGCACCAGCCCCGGCGCGAGGACCAACGTGCTGTTCATGAACGAAGGGGGCATGCTCGTGGACCGCACCGAAGAATTCGCCAGCGCGGTCGATCTTTCGCAGCTTCCCGGTGGCGTGAACGACGAGGGCTTCCTCACTCCCACCAACGACCGCGACAGCGCGATCGCGGATCTCAACAACAACGGCTGGATGGACATCGTCACCGCCGTTTCGGTGAGCAGCAATCAGCCCAAGCACATCGGATACCCGCGCATCTACATGAATCAGGGCGACGACGGCCGGGGCAACTGGCAGGGTTTTATCTTCGAGAACGAACGCATTCCGGTGTTCGAGTCCCTCACCAACAATCCGTGGTTCAGTCAGGTCGACGCGGGTGACCTGACCGGCAACGGGTACGCCGACCTGTTCTTCGGCGCGAGAGGCCAAACCGCCCTGCCCCTGCAGTCCGACCCGAACAACATCAGCCGCATCCTGGCGAACGATGGCAACGCCTACTTTTCCGATGTCAGTCTCGACGTGGTCGCAGATCCGAGCTGGCTGAGCGCGGCGATTTCGACGAGCGTGAAAATCCGTGATCTCAACGGCAACGACCGTAACGATGTGCTGCGGGTCAACTCCATGGGCCCCTACACCGTGGACATCATCTACAACACCGGTACGGGCGGTGAGCCGCTGCTGAATCAGTTTCAGGTCGCGGGCACCGGTGCGCCCCAGTACGCAAACCTGGCGGACCTGAACAACAACGGCCGCCCCGATCTCATCATCGCGGGCGCCGGTCAGGATCAGGTGCGCCTCAATCTCGAGACCGATGCCTCCGGACAGGTGACTTGGAGTGCGCCCATCGGGTTGCCGGACTCGTTTGGTTTCCGCAGCAACATCGTCACCGCGGATCTCAACCGCAACGGCCGGACCGACATCCTGATCGCCGACATGGAGATGGATCTGATCAACTGCAGTAACACCGCCAACGTCGCCGACATCTTCCGCAACCTCGGCGGAACGGGCGAGAACATCAACTTTGAGAAGAATGCCGGGAACATCACGGGCGCCGAGAACCTGCGCAACACCTTCGACTTCGCGGTCTTCGATCTCACCGGCAACGGCTGGCCGGACATCGTGCAGGCCCGCTGCTCCAACGCCGGGGCGGGACGCGGCACCACCGTCTGGATCAACCGCACCTTCGAACTCTGCCCCGCCGATGTCAATCAGGATGGTCAGATCGATGTCTTCGATCTGCTTGATCTGCTCGAAGACTGGGGACCGTGCGCTGACTGCCCCACCGACCTGAACGGCTCCGGCGCGGTCGGTGTCTTCGATCTACTCGAACTTCTTGAGAACTGGGGCAGCTGCACCTGAATCCGGTCCCTCGCCCGAATCCGCAACCCGACGCTCCCGGCACCCGCCGGGGGCGTTTTTGCTCTGTGCCGAAGAATCTCCCCCTCCTCCGCCGGTGCGTCACAATGATGTGAATCGAACGACCCGTGCGCGGCTGACTGCGGTACACTCTCCCGGTTCATCCAGCAGGAAACGGATGAACGGTGCCAAGCCACGGAGGGCCCGCCATGAGCACCCTGTTCGCCACCCCGAATGCCGATCCGAAACACGCCGAGGATATGCCGAAGAAGAAACGAACGTCCGGAGCGGACGCGCCCGCCACGCCAAACCGCACCCGCAAGGGCAAAACCGCCAAGGGCCGCGCGACCGCCGAATCGATGGCCGCGATGCAGCGGGATATCTCCGTCAGCGAGTTCTTCGCCAAGAACCGCCACCTGCTCGGCTTCGACAATCCCCGCAAGGCGATGCTCACCACGGTCAAGGAAGCCGTGGATAACGCCCTGGACGCCTGCGAGGAAGCGGGCATCCTGCCGGAGATCTTCGTCAAGGTGCTTCCGCTCAGCGAAACGCGGTTCAAGATCACCATCCGCGACAACGGGCCGGGCATTGTCCGTAGCCAGATCGAGAACATCTTCGGCAAGCTGCTCTACGGCTCGAAGTTTCACCGCATGAAAATGTCCCGCGGGCAGCAGGGCATCGGAATCTCCGCCGCGGGGATGTACGGTCTGATGACGACCGGCAAACCGGTCCTCATCATCTCCAAGACCAGCAAGCGCAAGCCCGCCCACGAAGTCTTGCTCAAAATCGACACCCAGAAGAACAAACCCGTCGTGGTCAGCGACACCGAGCATCCCGAGGACGATCCGCTCTTTGCGGACGGCCGCGGCACGCAGGTCGAAATCGAACTGGAAGGGAAGTACCTCAAGGGCCGGCAGTCGATCGACGAGTACCTGGAGCAGACCGCGATCGCGAACCCACACGCCGCGATCACCTACGTCACGCCGGCGAACGAGACAATCGAGTTTCCGCGCAGCGTGGATGAACTTCCGGAAGAGCCGAAGGAGATCAAGCCGCACCCGAAGGGGATTGAACTGGGGACGCTGTTACAGATGATGGAGCGCACCGACGCGACGCAGCTCGGCGCGTTTCTGCAGAATGATTTCTGCCGCGTGAGTCTGGCGAAAGCGAACGAGATCAGCGAGAAGGCGAAGCTCACCAACCGCACGT
>SKZB01000124.1 GCA_007127615.1 Phycisphaerales bacterium
CCTCGAATGCGTTCCCCGCCACGGATACGATCGCCAGCGGACTCAGCCAACTGACCCTCAACTGGATTTTCGCGATCGATTGCGGCACCTTCGGATGCACGCCCGGCTTCAGTTCCTTCCAGAACTTCACCGGGCCGTTTGGGATCTCCTGCGCCCCGACCGGCGACTGGGTAATGCGCGCAACGTACACCTCGCTCGCCTGTACGCCCCCCGCGACCGGCGGCTGCTGTCTCCCCGCCGGCTTCTGCAAGGTGATGAACGAAGGTGAATGCGCCGCGCTGCAGGGCCTCTTTCTCGGTGATGATGTGCCGTGTTCCGGTGTGAACTGTGTCAACCTTTTCGGCGCCTGCTGCTATGAAGATGACTCGTGCGAATCGCCGGTCCCTCAGGCTTTCTGTATCGGCGAGGGCGGCACCTGGCTCGGATCCGGAACAGATTGTTCCAACGATGCCTGCGGCGATCCGGTCGGTGCCTGCTGCATCGAAGCCACCGGCGCGTGTGATCAGTTCACCGAAGGAATCTGCGATATTGTCGACGGCATCTGGCAAGGCACCGGCGTTCAGTGCAACACAATCGTCTGTTTCCCCAGCGGCTCATGCTGCCTCCCCGACGGAAGCTGTGTCGATTCGGTCAGCCCCGAAGAGTGCGAAGACCTCGACGGATCGTTCCAGGGCGATGGTTCGAGCTGTGATTCTGCGAGCTGCCCGCAGCCGCAGGGCGCCTGCTGTCTCAGCAACGGAAACTGCATCGGCCTCACCGAGCAGAGCTGCAACAACGTCGCGGGAAGTTGGGCCGGCCCCGGCACGAACTGCGACGACACGACCGGCAGCGGAATCGCGGATCTCTGTGAAGAACCAGCGCCGAGTTGCGCCGGCGACCTGAATGACGACGGCACGGTCAACGTCTTCGATCTGCTCCAGCTCCTCGAAAACTGGGGCGCCTGCCCCGGCTGCGCCGCTGATCTCAATGACGACGGAACGGTCAACGTCTTTGATCTGCTGCTGCTGCTCGAAAACTGGGGATCATGCGACTGAGTGAATCCCCGACCGCCACGATGCGGTCAGCCCCGAGTCCACCATCGAACCCCCCGCGACCCCCCGGCCAACGGCCGGGGTTTTTTTCATCGGAGCCGGCCGCGCCGAATCAGATCGTCAGCTTACGGTGGTACACCCACCACTCGACCATCAGCAGAACCAGGCAAAGAAGCAGCGCGTACGGCCAGAGTGCCGTGTAACGCCCGTCGCCCGCGCGGCGGCCCGCGATCCGATCCTCACCGAAACTCAACGCATCCACCACCCGCACGTTGCCTTCGGTCTCACTGAACAGATTGACCGTGTACGCCCGGGTTTCCTGCTCGCCCCGGACCGCATCCGTCCAGCTCAACACGTGCGGTCCCGTCAGACGGATCGGCCCCCAACTCATCCGCGCCGGTTCCGGCGGGGTCAGCCGCTCGGAGCGTCCCGTCGGCAGGGTCAATTCGATCTCCTGCGCGCTGGCGGGAAGGCGCGCGGTCAACGCTTCTCCGGGACGGAGACTTTCGCTGACCAGACGCTCGCCGATATGGCCGAGGTGTTCAACGGCATTAAAAATAAAGGTGACAAAGCTCCTCAGCATCGGCCAGTTGCTGTCCAGCACATCGTTCGTCACGTAGATCATGTTGAATCCGGCCCGGTCAACGGCAATGATGGCCGGCCCCGCACTGCCCTCGGCGAGGATGCGCACGTCGTCGTCCGGCTGCAGGGCGGTGAAACTCTGAATGATCAGATTATTCAGATCAACGTGCCGCATCGCCGGGTGTTCATCCCGGATATTGAGAATGAGTTGCCGGCCTCCCGCGCCGTAGGCGTTCAAGCCGTCGACCGGCGGCGCCTCACCGAACACCAGATAGCGTCCGCTCGGCATGGTCTCGGGCACGTGGCTGTCGAGCACGATGACATCGTAGCGATCGGTCTGCTGGTGCTCGACCAGTTCATCAAACTGACGTGCCGTGAGCACATCAAGACGTTCGAGCGGCATGCCCTCCAGGACGGAGTGGATCACGAAACTCTTCGGCGCCACCAGCGCGACCTCAAGTCGCTTGGCCGGCGGAATCGAAAGCTGCGCGAGGTTGTCCAGCTCTAGGTCATCGGCGCGCAGATTCGCGACCTCGATCACCGCGCCGCGCGGCTGCTCGAACGGTGCAAAGACGACGTTGTTCCGGCCCGGAATGAACAAGGCCGCCGCTTCGTCGAACCGCCCCGCGGGAATCTCGATCGTTCGGATCCCGAGCGCCGTCCCGTCGACCGACACCTGCACATCACAGGTGACGGAATGCTCGTTGAAGTTCACGAGGGAAGCGAAGACTTCAATGAACGTCGGCCGGGCGAACGGTCTCTCCACGGACATGGCGACGATCGCGACATTGTCCGGCGCATCGGACCCGAAGGCGTGGTACGTCAACGTCTCGCCGCGCAACACCTGGCGATCGAGATCGGCAATCTGACCGTCGCTGTAGAGCTCGAGCGCCGCCGGTTCGCCGGTCGGCCGCGCTTCGCCCATTTCATCCACGATGTTGGTCGTGTACGCGCGGGCGAGTTCCAACGCCTGTTCGATCTTCGTTTCGCCGTGTGTCGGCTGAATGCGATCCACCGCGCGCAGCAGTTGCTGGCGGGAACTGGTGAAACGCGCGACGATCTCCGCCCGGTCGGAGAACGCGATGATCATCGATTCACCGGGATCGCCCCCGAGCAGCCCCCGGCTGTACCGCGCTTCGATGCGCTCGCGCAGAAGATCCCGGGCGTGCTCCAGACGCGGGCGGCCGTCCCCGGTGTCGGTCGCGTTCATCGAAGCGGAATGGTCGATGAGAAAGATCGTCTTGCCCCCGGTGAGTTCCCCCGCACGGATCTGGGGCTGCATGACGGAGAGCGCAAGCAGGATGAGCGCAAGAATCTGCAGGAGCAGAAGAATATTTCGGCGCAGTTTCTGAAACGGCGCGTTGGCCTGAAGGTCTTCGATCGATCGCTGCCAGAGAATCGTGCAGGCGATCTTCTGCGTGCGGCGGCGCAGCTTCAGAAAGTAGAGCAGGACCAGCGGCGGAATCACCGCCGCGGCGAGAATCAATCCCGTCAATGGTGTCAGCCACGTCATGCGGCCAGTCCTCCGGCTTGAAGCGTGAGTGATTCACCCGGCCCCGGCGCGGACTCGTTGTCCCGAAATCTCACCGCAACAGCCCCCGTTGACGCAAGTAATCCATGAGCAGTACGTTGAGGTCGGTCTTCGTATCGATCGTCATGTGCATCATGCCGCGGCGGACACAGAACTCACGCAGCTTGCCGCAGTAGGCGTTGAGATTGTCCTTGTA
>SKZB01000183.1 GCA_007127615.1 Phycisphaerales bacterium
ATGTGCAACTCGGTTGCACCTGTCATGAAGTGGCATCGGCAAGTTCAAATGTCGCCGCGCGGCGGGACAGATCGAGCCGAGCAAGTCAGGGCCGCAGGGCCCGATTGTGACACGGCTTTGCGGGCGATCTGCCGTCCGGCCGAAGGTCGCCGACCTCCTTCGCGCGGCTGCGTCAGAGTGCCGGGGCAGCACCACGGCGTCCAGCCCCGCCGACGGCCGGGGAACCTCTGGATGGGATTGCGCTGGGCGTAGGCAACAGAAACTTGCGGGCCGGCGACCGACCGCCTGTCGTCTGCCGTTTGGCGGACAGTGAGCGAACCGGACGGCGCAGAGACCGGGTGGCGAGGTCATGTTTCCGGGGCGGACGCGGAAGAATCCCGGCGGGAAAAGCGGCTTCATTCCGATTCGCGCGAAACGAATCGTCATCCGGCCCGTATCAGGGGATACGATGATGACCATGTTCAAACCACGTCGCCTTCGTCTTCAACTGCTCCTCATCTTCATTGCGGCCATGATGGCGCCGGGATTCGGTCAGCCCGTCGCGAGCGCCTGGTCCGGGGACGAACCGGCCGCCGAGCGCGCGGAGGAACGATTTCTTCGCGTTGACGAAACGCCCGGCAAGGCAATCACGCTTGAAATCGCCACCCGGCGGTACCGCCCGGTTGAAGGGAACGGACCTCTGATCGGCCTCGTCGGGGTGGCCCACATCGGCGAGCGTGACTTCTACCTGGCGCTGCAGGAAGAGTTGGATCGCTACGATATGGTGCTCTACGAGGTGGTCAGCCCGGATGGGGCGCGCGGCGGCATCGTCAATGATCCGCAAAAGCGAATTGAAGCCACGCGGGCGCGGTTGGATCTGCTGGCCGGGATGATCGAAGACTATCGGCTCCGGCATGATCGTTATCCAGTAGACCTCGAATCACTTCGACGTGATGTGACCGAAAGGAGCTCGGTCATGGCCAACTGGATTCGCTCTGCTTCTGTTGACGCGTGGGGGGATCCGTTGACATACGAAACCGATGACGAAGGCACTGGTTTTCAGCTCTTCCGCGATGCTGAGAAGGCGCCCGAGCATGAGCTTCGGGTGACCGAGGCGGATGAAGTCCCCGCGTTGCCGCTGGAGGAAGAGAATATTCAGACGCAGTTGGCGAAAGCGATCGATCTGGCGTTTCAGTTTGACCACGTGAATTATGATGCTTCGCACTGGCGTCAGAGCGATATGACGCACACGATGTTCAAGCAAGCTCTGAATGCGTCCGGGGCGGACGGAGACCCTTCCGCGGATCTGCTGATGGGAACATCGTTTTCCGCCCGAGTGGCGGAGATGTTGTTGCGCATGGTTCGCATGCTCGACCGCATGACCGACGGCGCGGTGTCGGATATGGTCAAAGTCATCATGATCGAATTGTTGGGGGACGAGACGGTCATTGAGGCCGCCATGGGGCAGATGGGGGAGGCGTTCGCTGACATACTCATCGATCAGCGAAACGGAATCGTCCTGAGCGACCTTGAACGCATCATGCGCGAGGAGCCGCACCTTGAATCGATCGCTGTCTTTTACGGTGCCGCGCATATGGACCATTTTGCCGAAACGATCAAGCGTGACTTTGCCTACGAGTTGGACGGAGTATCCTGGTATCCCGCGATCCGGGTTGACCTGGAGCAATCCCGGGTGGATCAGCGGCAGCTTCAGCAGATTCGCATGATGCTCCGCCGCTCACTTCAGCAGATGGTGCCGTAAGCCGAAACGCCGGGGATTTCGCCCCTGCATCGGGATTTTTTTGGTCGCAAGACCGCCGGCGAACCCACGGTCAACCGCCTCGGTTGACCATGCCGGAGCGGCGCCCCAGTGGCGGAACGTCCGCGTTCAAACGGCTTCGGCATCACTCTTCGGTATGGACGAAGTCCCTGCGATCCGCACTGTCGATCCAGAGCCGTTGTGACGTCAGTTCGGCGACGGCCGCGGTGTCCGTCGATCCGTCGGCCCTCAGAAATGACACCTGCCGGCTGTACCGTGAAATAGGCGCATGGGTGGGCGATGCGAGCGTCTGAACGGTATATGGATTCGCGGCGACGTCTCCGGTCACCGGGCCGCTCACGGGTTCGGTCGACGCATCGCTTGTGAGAGTCCGCCACTGCTCGGTCTCGGCCAGGCGGGTCGGGGTGACCAGATGAGAACCGGGCCGATCATCGAACTGTCGGTACGTTGCAGGTGTATCGAAGCGGCTCGCGCTGCTGAACGTGATCAGTTCGGAGGGGCGCCGGATCTGGTTCATCGAGCGCGCGATGACATTGACCCGTTCAGTGGTCTCTGCATCGCGGGCGTTCCAGTATCTTGGCCGAACGACCTCACTCGAATCGCCTCCTTCGCCAATGGACTCGACATCGAGCCAGCCGCCGACATAGAACGCGTTGTAGCCGAACGACGGTTCCAGCGCGACGGTCAGAGGACGGTCGAGATTCGACGGATCTTCGGCGTCAAAAAGCAGCGGATGGTCCGGCGAGAACGCTTCGCCCGTGTAGCCGCGAATCAGATCGGCGTTGTAATCCAGTAGGGGCAGCAGGCGCCAGGTCCACGGTGCCGCGACCTCGGGATCAATGATGCGGGACGAGGGATCGCCCGTCTGAAGCGGAGCGGGATATTCGTACTGAAGGCGCCAGCGTTCCTGGGCTTCGGGCTCGATGTAGCCGGGAAGAATCGCCTGCTTGTTCAGGTCGGCGTACATCGACCACGCCATACCGATTGAGCGAAGGTGGCTCGCTTCGGTGAGTTTCTTGCCGCGGGTCTGCACGCTGCTGAGCGCCGGCAGAAGCAGGCCGATCAAGACGGCAATGATGCCGATGACGACCAGGAGTTCAACAATCGTGAATCCGCCGTGTTTTCGCTGGGTTGGCATCCCCATTCCTCCGAGTGACGGATGAGCCGAGCCGGGGTGTGCGTCCGGACGACCTGACAGAAGTGAGCGGCTCCGATAGAGAATCCGACGACGTTTCGTGTCTCGGCAATCGGCCCGTGACAGATATAGTCTACCCTGTGATTCGCCCGGAGCCCGTCCCATGTTGCCCGGATTCGGATCAATCGGCGCGAATTTGGCGAGATCTGAGCCGGAACGGCCGGAAAAGAAGCCGGAAATCCGTCCCGCGACGATCAGTCCATAGAGGCCATCGGCCCGCGCGGCGGTCGACGCTTCACACGCCGAAAATGGCCCGCACGATCATCCGCAGCATCATGCCGCCGACCAGTCCTGCGCCGAGCCACTGCATGATGATGCCGGTCCGGTGAGTGGTTTCGATCCAGCGCCAAAAGTACCGGCCGTGAAGGAAC
>SKZB01000104.1 GCA_007127615.1 Phycisphaerales bacterium
CCGGTCGATCAGACCGATGCACATGAGGGCGAGCATCACGCTGACGAAACCGACGATGACCTTGAAGTACCAGCCGACGCGCGGCATGAGCAGTTCCGCCGCTTCCATCTTCTCCGGCGTGTACAAAAACGGCGTCGCCAGGGCGGCCGCGACGAGAAAAACGATCGTCGCGCCGGGCACGGCATTGCGCCAGGTGCGGTGATGCGACAGACCCATGATCGAAACGACGCACACGCCGGTAAACAGGATGATCTCCGGAATGAGGAACCAGAGCTTCTCGATCACGGGGTTCCTCCCTTCGGGAGATGGGCGGCGGGCATCAGGACCAGGGGCATCGGGGCCTCGAGGCGGGCGGGCGCGAAGAGATCTGTCCGCATCTCACCCATTTCGCCCGGGGCTTCCGCCGGCGTTCTTTCGGTCATCTGCGCCGCTTCCACCTTCGCCGGATACGCCGCGAGCACCGTCTGCACGTTCTGCTCCATCGCGTCGGTGGCGATCTTCGGGTAGATGCCGAGAACGATACAGAGTACGGCGAGGGGGACCAGCACGCCGATTTCGCGCGGCGTGAGGTCCGCCGGAAGGGTGTGCTCGCCATGATGATGATCTTCCGCCGCCGGTTCCTTGAAAGGTCCGAAGACGACCTTGCCGACCATGATCAGCAGGTACATCGCCGCGAAGATCATGCCGATCCCGGCAATCGCGGCGTACCACGGTCCGAGCACGCCCGGGTACTCCGTAAACTCAGGTGTCGCGACGAACGTCGCGAGCAGACAGAGGAACTCGCTCACGAAGCCGTTCAATCCCGGCAGGCCGACCGAGGCGAGTACGAAGAAGACCATGAAAAACGCCCAGATCGGCATCTTCTTCGCCAGCCCCCCCATGCGATCCATATCCCGGGTGTGGTACCGCTCGTAGATCATGCCCACGAGGAAGAAGAGCGCGCCGGTCGAAAGACCATGATTGAGCATGTACAGGACCGACCCCTGCACGCCGAGCGGATTGAGCGCAAAGAGCCCGAGGACGCAGAACCCGAGGTGACTGACGGAGGAATAGGCGATCAACTTCTTAATGTCCGTCTGCACCCAGCAGATCAGCGCCGCGTAGAGAATGCCGATGATCGACAACACCGCGATCAACGGGGCGTATTCAATCACCGCATCCGGCAACATCGGCAGCACGAAGCGATAAATGCCGTACGTGCCGAGTTTGAGCAGCACCGCCGCGAGAATGACCGATCCCGCCGTCGGGGCTTCGGTGTGCGCCAGGGGCAACCAGGTATGCACGGGAAAGAGCGGGATCTTGACCGCGAAGCCCGCCATGAGCGCGAGCAGCAGCCACGCCTGTTCCTGCGCGGATAACTCACTGGCGGCGAAGGCCGTCAAGGCCGCGATATCAAACGACCAGTCGCCGGCAAAGACCGAGTGACGCCACGCGATGAAAAGCAGACCGACGAGTCCGATCAATGAGCCCGTGAAGGTGTAGATGAAGAACTTGACCGAGGCGTGGGCCCGATTCTCCCCGCCGTAGATCGCGATCAGGAAGAACATCGGCACCAGCGTGAACTCGAAGCAGATGTAGAAGACGATCAGATCCCGCGCGAGGAACACCCCGACCATCGCGCCGAGGAGCGCCATCAGCCAGCCGTAGTACTCCTTGATGCGCGAGGTGATTGCGGTGAACGAGCCCAGAACGCAGAGCGGCATGAGGAACGTGGAGAGCAGAACGAGCATCATCGCCACGGCGTCGGCGCCCCAGGCGACATTGATGCCGAACTTGGGCAGCCATGCGACCGCGCCTTCCAGCGCAAAGCCGTCGCCGCCCCACTCATCGAACCGGATCGCAAGGATCAGACTCCATACAAACGTCACGAGCGAGCCGCCGAGCGCAATCCACCGGGCCTGTTCGGCGCGGGCGAAGATGATCGCGAGTGCGGCCGCGAGCGGAATCATGATGAGCAGCGATGTCATCAGCATCAGCCCGCACCTCCCGTGCCGGCCATCCATTCGGCGATCAACGGCTGAAGCCACGGCATCACCAGCACGATCAGCACCACCACCAGCGCGAGGCCGCCGGCCATGAGGACCGCGTACGACTGCAGAACGCCGTTCTGCAGCGGTTGGAACATGCGCCCCACCGCCCGCGGCAGGTAGCCCGTCCCGTTGACGAGCAGCCCGTCCACAATGAGCCGATCGATCAACGCAAAGGCGTGACCGATGACCCAGAGCGGCGCGCGGACGAAGGCATGGTAGATCTCATCGACGTACCACTTGTTTTCCATCGCCGTGGGCAGCCAGCGGGTGAGCGGACTGGCCAGCAGTGACGCGCGGAGGGAATCCGCCGCCTGGCGATTCGCCAGGTGCAGCCACCAGGCGATCAGGATTCCGACGAGGCCGAATACCCCGGAGACGAAGTACATCGCGTTGTAGGGATCGGCGCCGAAGAGCTTGCCCTTCTCCTCGATCGAATACACGCCGTACATGCCCTCGCGGGCACTGGAGTCAAGGGTCATCTTCGCCACCCAGCCGCCCTTCACCCCTTCCTCACCGGAGGGCATGAAGTAGGGAATCGCCGCGAGAACCGCGCCGGCGGTGATCGCGACCAGCACGAAATTGATCGCCCACTTCGGCGCGTGCGGGTGAAACTTGCCATCGCCATGGTCAGCGTGTCCATGATCAGCGTGTCCATGATCCTCGTGGCCGTGATCATCGCCGTGATCTTCATCGCCCGGTTCGAAGTAAACCGGACCGATACACACGCGGAACCAGACGCGGAAGGTGTAGTACGCGGTCAGGCCGGCGGTGAAGAGCAGCAGCCAGCCGATCGCGGAGTGGCCGCTCGTAAACGCCTGGGCGAGGATCATGTCCTTGGAGAAGTAGCCGCTGGTGAGCGGGAAGCCCGCCAGACAGAGGCAGCCGATGAGCATCGTCACACTGACGACCTTCCAGCCGCGGAGGCGCATGATGCCCGAGAGTTTGCGCAGATCGAGCTGGCCGGCAAAGCCGTGCATGATCGCGCCGCAGGTGAGAAAGAGCACCGCCTTGAAGAAGGCGTGCGTGAAGACGTGGTACGCGGCTCCGGCGGTGGTCATCACGCCCACCCCGGCGAACATGAACCCGAGTTGCGAGACGGTTGAGTACGCCATGATGCGCTTGATGTCGTACTGCGCCAGCGCGATGGTGGCGGCAAGGATCGCGGTCGAGGTGCCGATCCACGCCACCGTCGGCAGGGCAAGGTCATGAAGCTGCATCACCGGGAACATCCGGCAGAGCAGGTACACGCCCGCCGTCACCATCGTCGCGGCGTGGATGAGCGCGGAAACC
>SKZB01000480.1 GCA_007127615.1 Phycisphaerales bacterium
CGATCATCGAGCTTTGCCAGCTGCATGGTGACCGGGGTGTATCCTTCGCTCATGCGAAGCGGTTCGGGGAACTCAATCCCGTTGCGGGTGATGCGTGATCGGCCGACGACACCCTCTTCCTCGGAGAGAACGAAAAGTTCCGTGCGTCCATTCTCACCGGTCGGTCCGGTCGCGAGGACTTTGACCTCCGCGAGACTGGGAAAGGATTCGGGAGCCGCCAGACCGCGCTGCGCCCGCTGCCGGAAGACCACGACCGCGTTCGCACGGGTGTCGGTTGCGATCACATCCCGGCGCCCGTCACCGTTGATGTCCGCGATGATCAGGTCGCGGCTGCGGTTGCCCGGATCGGTAAAGCTGTGCACGTGGTACGGGGCGTCGCCGCTGGAGATGCGTTCCAACTCTTCCGTGACGAACTCGTACGTCACGATGCGCTTGGAACTGCGTTCGATCAGTGCGATGCGGGTCCCGTCGTGGCCGGGCAGTTTCACCGGCACGACATCCCGCAGTGAAGGAAGCTCGAACCGCACCTGCGGGCCGAGCGAACGCGTCGACTCACCCTCCCGGCCGAACCAGACGCGAAGCGGCGCGCTGCTCTCGGCAATCACACCGAGCACGTCCAATCGTCCGTTGCCGTTGAAATCCTCGATGTGAAACGATCCCATGCGGTCGCCCGCGGCCAACCGGGTCGGTGTGCCCACTTCATCGCCGTCGAGCGGAAAAATGTGAATCTCGCCGTTGACGAGGGTGATCAGTTCCGGCTGATCGTCACCGATGACATTCGCGATCCGCAGCGCGCCCTGGTCGGCGGAAAGATTGCGGATGCGGTGACGCCGGCTGACCTGGAAGGTGCCGGGGGAGACCTGCCGCAGAAACACCAGTTCTCCCGGCCGTCCGACGTAGATCAGATCCTTCATGCCGTCTCCGTCGAAGTCGTGGGCGATCACGGCGGTCACGTGATGCAGGACGGAAACATTCGTGCGCTCGAAGCGCCAGTGCTCGGGGAACTCGTTCACGCGTGACGGCGGCGAGAGATCCTCCGGCGAAGCGTCGTCCTTCTGCGCGTGAATCTCGATGCGACTGTTGTGGTTGTTGACCACGATGAGGTCAAGCTTGCCGTTGCCGTTCATGTCCGCCGTGGCGGCCGGCCCGGCGCTGCGCCCGATGCGGATCACCTCAAGCGGTTCAAAGCCGAAATAGTCCGCCAGCGAGGGTTCCTCGTTGACGGCCACCGCAGAGCTTGCCGCGTTCAGGGCCGCCGCGAAGGCGAAGAGGAACCCGAGGGTCAGTGCGGGGGAGAATTTGGCACGGTACTTCTGCCTGCTCACGTGACGTGTCCTTTCCTGAGCCGCCGGGGACCCCGGCCGATTTGAACCCGGGGCCGTCTTTCGCCCCTTCCGTCCGCATCCTATACTGATGAGGTTCGGTCACACAACAAACCGGGAGAAATACTTATGCTCCGACACTTTCGTGTTCGCTTCGCCCTCGCCGGATTGGCCGCCGCGGCGGCGTTCACCCTGACGGCCGGACTCACCGGTGCCTCCTCCGCCACGACCGACCGCATCATCCTTCGGACCGGGTCGGTCATCGAGGGGGCGATCGTCAAGCGCAATGAACGAAGCGTCTGGCTGGACATCGGGCCGGACGTCATGCGGTTCAATGTCGACGATATTGACGAGGTGATCGTCGGCGATCCGGATGGAGAGATCGAAGTCGAGTCCGAATCGCTCTACCACACGGCGATGAACCTGCCGGAGCTCAGCCCGCGCGAGCACGCCAAGCGGATCGGCGCCGCGGTGATCAAGGTCCGAACGCCCCGCGGACTCGGCTCGGGCGTCATCATCAACCGGGATGGCCACGCCATCACGAACGCCCACGTGATTCAGGGGGAGACGACCCTGCGGTGCACGGTCTGGTTTCCGCAGGAGGATGGCACCCTCCGGCGTACGGTGATCGAGGACATCGAGATCGTGGCGACCAACAACCACCTCGACCTCGCCCTGCTGCGGATTCCCGGACTCGATGACCGGGAGTTCGTGTTCGCCCCGCTCGAAAGGTCCGAAGGCATCGAGCTGGGGCAGAACGTCTTCGCCATCGGCAACCCGCTGGGGCTCGAACGCACGCTCAGCCAGGGCGTGATCTCCACGACCCAGCGCAGCTTCGACGGGCTGAGCTACATCCAGACCGACACGGCGATCAATCCGGGCAATTCCGGCGGGCCGCTGTTCAACACCCGCGGCGAGGTCGTCGGCATCACGAACATGGGCATCCTCGGCGGACAGGGGCTCGGCTTCGCCATCCCCACCCGGTACGTGAAGGATTTCATCCGAAATCGTGAAGCGTTCGCCTACGACAAGAACAACCCGAACTCCGGCCACCAGTATCATCAGGCGCCGCCGCGGCTGGCGGAAGGCGTTCCGGCCCGGCTTCAGGACGACTGAATCAGATCGAACGACCACGAAAGACAGGCCGACCCCGGTCGGCGGCGCAACCAAATTTCACCCATTGTTTAGGGGAATTGAACGTGAATGCGAAGTTGATCACTGCACTCTGCACCCTTGGACTGACGGCCACCCTGGCGGTCGGTCAATCGATTGAGGATATCGCACCCGCCAACAGCGTCGTGGTGGCCGGCGTCAAGAACGCCCAAAGGGCGAACGAGAACTTTGAACGCACCCGGCTTTACCAGCTCCTTCAACACGAGCACATCCAGGAGTTGATGGAGCGTGCCGAGAAGGAACTGACCGAAGGCCCGCTGGCGGAAATCGCCGCGGAGCTGAACTTCGACCCGGAGATGCTGCAGAAACCGTCCGGCTCGCTCGGCATGGCGATCTTTCCCGTGATTGATCCGGAGATCGGTCGCCCCGCGCCGCACATGATCGCGCTGGCGGACTACGGCGATCATGCCGACGAAGTCGAACGTTTCATCGAACGGCTTCTCGAACGCGGCGAACGGGACCGTCACATTGAGTACGAGCGCAATCGCGTGCTCGGCCGCATGGTGTATTCATTCCAGATCGTGGAACCCGAACCGGAGCCGGCGGACGATGAATTCGACTTTGACTTCAGTTTCTTTCCCGATCCTGCGAACCTGATCGGTCACGTCGAACGCATGCACATTGCGCGAAACGACTCGGCCTTCATTTTCAGCAGCGATTTCTCCGCACTGTCCGAGTCGCTGGAGCGACTGGACGGCGGGCACGGTGACCGCATTCAGGATCGTGCGGATTTTCGCGGCGTGCTCGGTCAGGTCGGTGAAGAAAACGACGGCTTCGCGGTCATCCTGACGCGCGACATGTTGCAGATCCTCGCGCCGCTCGACGAAATGGGCATGGGCATGATGATCCAGCCGATGCTGCGAAGCACCTTCGGCGATATTCACGGCTACGGACTTGCCTTGCGGTTCGGCGTTGACGATACGATCGCCCACTTGAAGTATTCGCTCTTCATGCCGCACGGCAAGGGCGGGCTGACTTCGCTCATCGATACCGCCGAGCCGCGTGAAGATGTTCCGGCCTTCGCGGACGTCGATACGATGAGCTATTCCCGGTCGACGGTGCGGTTCGACCGTGTCGTCGGCGTCATTCGTCAGATCATCCAGTCCAATCCGATGCTGGCGATGGAAGTGGAGCCGCAGTTCCGCGAGATGGAACCGATGCTGAATGAGTTTTTCGGGACGCTCGGTGAGGAAGTGATCTCGATCGGGTCACTTCGTCGTCCACTCGATGTCAACAGCAGTCAGAATCTGTTCGCCATCGAAGCCCGCGATCCCGAGGGCTTCGAGAATTTCATCAGCCAGCATGCCCCGCAGATGGGCTTCGAGCCGCGCGACTTCCTCGGCCAGCGGATCTACACGAACGAAGATCTCTTCGGCGGGATGATGATGATGCCCGGTGCCATGGCGCAGAGCGTCTCGATCGGCATCGGCGGCGGATACATCTTCGCCGGCAATACCGCAGGCGTTGAGCAGGCGCTGCGCATGATGTCTCAACCGGGCGAGGAATCCGGACTGGCCCGGCAGGAAATGTTCCGTCGCGCGATAAAGAACCTGCCGGACGGCCGATTCGCCTCATGGAGCTACCTGAACCTCGTGGATCAGTTGGAGGCAACCTTCAAGATCGGTGAGTTGACCGCGGAACAGATGGCCCGGGAGATGCGTGAAATGTTCCCGGAGATCGCAGAGGAGATGGCGGAGGACGATGCCGGCAACTTTCTTGAAGCACTGGACTTCGACGTCGTGCGACGGTTCATCGGTCCGGCGGTCGCCGAAGTGCATGCGACCGACGACGGCTTTGTCGGCACCACGATTCTGCTCGCCGCCGAGGAAGATTGAACGTACCGGGCCGATCGCGGTTCTCAGAAGAAAAGACGCTCCACCTTCGGGTGGAGCGTTTTTATTCCGGCGGGCCTTTTCCGAAGTCAACGAGCCGGGAAGTACTTCCTCTCGCTCAGAAAAATCTCTTCTCCGCGCCCTCTGCGTTCTCCGCGGTCAATCGATCGACGCCCGTCACGCCCAGCCGATCTGGTAGAAGATCGATGTGAAGATGAGGTCCGCGATGATCACGAAAACGATGGTCTGCACGACGGTATCGGTGGTCGCCCGACCGACCCCGGCGGCCCCGCCCGTCACGCGCAATCCGTTGTAGCACGCAATCGAACTGAGGATCAGACCGAAAACCGCCGCCTTGATCAGACCGGTGAGGAAGTCGCTGATCTCCAGTTGGGTGACGGTGTTGCTGAAGTACACCTCGAGCGGCACGCCGAGCAGGCCGACGGTCATCACGCCGGCGAAGAAGACCGCGGTCACGTCGCCGATGATCGTCAGCAGGATGAGACTGATGGTGGTCGCGATGACGCGCGGCACGACGAGGAAGCGAATCGGATTCAACGCGTGCGCTTCGAGCGCCTCGATCTCTTCGCCAACCACCATCGTGCCGATCTCCGCGGCGATGGCGGCCCCGGCGAATCCGGTCAACACGATGGCGGCGATCAGCGGCCCGAGTTCACGAAAGACCGCAATGCCGACAATGTTGGCGATCTTGTCGGTCTGCCCGAATTCAGCCAGCGGCGGCTTCATCTGAAGCGCGAGGATGAAGCCGATGCACGCGCAGACCAGCATGACGATGCCGACTGACCGCACCCCGACGCGGACCATCTGCGTCACCAGGGCGGCGCGGCCGATTCGAACCCGCGAGCTGAAGATCGCCTGGAGAATCCAGTGGATGACGTCGCCGATGAGATAACCGACACCGCCGACCAGAGCGAAGACGCTCGCCCAGAGGTTTCCCCAGGCGGCCAGAATCCGCAGCATCAGGTTCGGATGTCGCGTTTCAATCTTTGCCATGGGTCGAGAAACTCAGTTGCAGCGATATCGGCAGGAGGAAAGATGAAAGGTGACGCCGCGGGCACCATCATTCGCCGGTCATTCGCCGGTCATCCGCCGGCATCCGCCGGTCAGCCGGTCAGCCGGCGTTGATCGCCTCGTCGGTGGTCTCCACGATCGTGAAGACCATGTCCAGCCGCGCGATTTCGAAAATGGAGCGCACCCGATCCTGAAGCTGGCAAAGCACCAGTTTCTTACCTGACTTTCGGCACATCTGCATCGTTTCCACCAACGTGGCGACGCCCGAACTGTCCATGTAGGGAACATCATCGAGATTGATGACCAGTCGCGCCTCCGCCTCCCGCAGGGCTTCCGAAAGCTGCTCGCGCAGGTGGGGCGCGCGACTGAGATCGATATCGCCGATGGGGCGGACGATGACCGCATCACCGCGCGTCTCCGTCTGAACTTCGATCTGGTCTGCATCATGCATGATCCGTATTACCCTTTCCCGAATGGGACGACTCTTCGTGCCGGGTCTCGTTCGATGAAGACGACGGACGGGAATCTGATGAAAGATACTTGACCATCGTCAACCGCATGCCCCCCTGCTCGCGCTTGTCGTACTTCACTTCGTCCATGATCTCATGAATGATGAATACGCCGAGGCCGCCGGGACGGACATCGTCCAGATCCCGGGATTTGATCTGATCCGGCTCGACCTGCCGGGCGACGTCCTCGATCATGACCCGAATGCCGGGCCGCTCGCCTTCCAGCCCCCAGACATTCAGCCAGATCCGCCCATCATCACGTTTCTCATACCCGTGATTGATGATGTTGCAGAGCGCTTCGTCCACGGCGAGACTGATCTGGCCGCACTCGACTTCGTTGAACCCGAGACGCTGGGCGAAATTCCCGACCATGCTGCGGGCAGCCGACAGCAACCGTGCCTGGCTGAGCATTTCCAGTCGCAGATGGGGGCTGGAAGCGACGTCGTTCATGATGCGTCGCGTGCTCCGGGGTCCTGTGATCGTTCTTCGTCGATGGACGCCTCACGCTCCACCCAGACCACCCATCGCCGAATGGCCGGCTGACGGTCAATTCGATTCATGCCGGGATCATAGCCGAATCGCTCGCCGGTGAGACGATCCAACGCACCGATCGCCATCCACCGCACGCCGGGATCATCCGAATCCAGTTGCTCGACGATCTTCCGTACCGCACTCCGGTCGCCCTGCCGCGCCGCATGCTCGATGGCGTACATCGTCGCGGCGGGATTCGCGGAATCGAATCCACCTTCAATCGCCGGCGGACCGCATCCGACGATCGAAAGAAGCAGGACCGCGAACATTGGCGAAATGCACTGGGGCACCATACCCGGAGCATACGACAGCCCGGCAGAATCAGCAAAAGGCCAGCCGTCACCGAGCACCGCGCGGAAGTCCGCGATATCTTCCTGCTGCGTCGTCAATCAGTCACTCTCTCCATCCGGCCTGAGTCCGTTCGAGGTTTCCGTCAATGCCGAATCACCGTTACGACCTGCTCGTGATCGATCTCGACGGCACGCTGCTGGACCGGGAGAACCGGGTTCCGGTTGAGAATCATCGCGCCATCGACCGGGCTCGGGAGGCCGGCATCGAGATCATGATCGCCACGGGCCGGGCCCTCGTGGAGTCGCGCCCGGCCCTGGAAGCGATCGAACATGACGGGCTGATCGTCACGGCGGGCGGATCGATGCTCAACGAGGCGCACACCGGGACGACGCGACGACGGTTCGTCCTGTCCCCGGCGGTCGTCCGCGAAGTCACCCAGACGCTCCTGGCGCACGGGCACCGGGTTCTGATTCTGAAGGATGCCCACGCGGCGGGATATGACTATCTCGCCATCGGCCGCGGGCAGTTGAACCCGGCATCCGAGTGGTGGTTCAGTGTCATGAACCCGATCGTCCGGCATGCGGAACATCCCGACCACGATGAGCATCCGGGCGACACGGTTCGGGCCGGTGTGGTCGCCGACTCCGAACATCTCGCCCCGGTGGCCGAATCGCTGCGGGAGGTCCTCGGCCCGCGGGCTTTTCTCCAGCATTGGGCCGCCGTGACCGAATCCGAAGCCACCGGATCGACCACGCATCTTCTGGAGGTCTTCAGTCCGAATGTGAACAAGTGGACCATGATTTCCGAGCATGCACGCGAGCACGGCATCCCGGCGGAACGCATCGCCGCGATCGGGGACGGGCTCAACGATGTCGAGCTGGTCGAAAACGCCGGCACGGGTATTGCCATGGCCAACGCCGATCCGCGCGTGCAGGCCGTCGCGAAGCGGAAGACCCTCGGTCATGATCAACACGGCGTCGCCCATGCCATCGAGCGGATTCTCGACGGGGAGTGGTAGGCAGCCGGAATTGGGTCCGGTTCTTGAGCAGACGAAGCAGGCACCGGTGCCCGCGCGGCTGGCCCTTCCCGTGAGCGTTCGCTCCGCACCATCGATCCGTACAATACGCCCGTCGTGCCGCCCTCCTCACCCCGAATCCCGAATCAGGTCCTCACCGCTCACGACGGGCTCCACCTGCTCTACGGCTGGCAGGCGATTCTGAAGGGACTGCTGGAGTCGGATCGCGAAGTCTCTCTGGTGACCGGCCCGAACGGCGAGTTGTTCGATCCGCTCTGGCAATCCGCCAACGACGAGGGGACCGCTTCGACGTTCCGGGCGCACGGCCTGAGCCTGACCGCCACGCCCACGGCCCAGCGCGCGCTGGTTCTCGCCGGGCGGGCCGCCCAGTCCGGCCACGGCGCGGTCGCTCTGGTCGCCAACGACCATCTCGATGAATCGTTGCGCGCGTTGCACGAGCTGACGCGGCGATCCCTTCCGAGTGGGGCCGCCCTGGTCATTCTGCTCGAGGATGATCCGACCTCGGAAACGCCCCTGCTTCCCCGCCGCACGGCGAGTCAGATCGGGCTGGCGTGCCTCGAGCCGCGTAACCTGAGCGACTTGCGTGAACAGCTTGACCACGCGCTGCGTCTGAGCCGCGCGACGGCTCGTCCGATCGGCATGGTGATCCACCGTTCCCTGCTGCACTCCGCGCAGACGATGCGCTGTTATCCGAATCGGGAGCAGGCGCCGGTGGATGCGCTGCTGGTGCGGAGTCGGCGCCCGCGGATCAGTGAGACCCGTGACCTCCTGCGGATGGCGCGGCGGCTGGAACTCAATGCGACGCGAAGTCTGCCCAGTCCCGGCGAACGCGTTCCGATCGGGTGCATCACGATCGGCCCGGCGACCGGCGTGCTCAACCATCTGACGCATGACCTGAATCTGATCGGACGGATCCCGATCCTGATGCTCCGACTGCTGCATCCGCTGGATGAGGCCGCCATCTCGCGTTTTCTGCAGCGCTGCCGTCGCGTCATTGTGCTTGAGCCGCGCCCGGGGGAAGTTGAAGAGGCCATTCAACATCTGGTCGCCTCCGCGCGCGAGCACGGACAGCCCGGCGCGAGTCTCTGGGGAAGATTGATTCCGGAAGATTCGGAAGAAGGGGTCCGCTCGCTCATGCCGGACCATGGCCCGCTGCATCCCTCGGTGCTCGCCCGCGAGTTGTTGCACCTGCTGCACATGATTCGGCCGACGATCGATGTGGCCGGCCGTCTGGCCCCGAATCCGCCTCCGCTCCTGCATCCGCCCGCACCCCGCGGGGCGTTGTTCGGCGCTTCGGCGGCTCTGGATGAACTGCGCAAACTGGCGACCGAGGTCGATCAGTGGCTGCACGAGCCTTCGCCCTACGAGGAGCGCGATGTCCCGCCGACCTCGCTGGCGATCGACGGCATCGTGCCGGCTCATTATCAGCCGCGACTGGTCTTCGTCGAATTCTGGACCGCCCTCGAGATGATCCGCTCCGGCCTCGCGGCCATTCGGCACGCAGCGCGAACCGAGGCCCCCTGGGTGTTTCTGGTGGCGGACTTTGCATCGCCGGATCGGATCAGTCTTGAACGCATGATCCGCGGCGCCGTCCCCTCCGATCACACCGACCGCATCCACATTGCGATCGCCAGTCTGAGTCAGCGCACCGACCTGCGGGAACTGCTTCAGAACGCCGCGCTGGAAGATCGCTTGACCGTGCTGCTCGTCCGGGACGGCAGTCCGCCCCGCTGGGACCCCGACGGGCTTGACCGCGCGCTGGCGGAGATTGATCGGTTCGGATTCCAGCCGAATCAGATTCTCACCTGGCCGGTCGAGCAGGCGTGCGCCTTTGATCTGCGGCCGAATCAACTCACCGTCGATCCGGATGAATCGCGCCAGCCGCCAACCCCCGTTCGGACGGAGGTGAGTGTCGAACGGACTTCACGTCACAGCCGCGGACCACTGCGTTTGCGGGTGCAACCGATGGTGGAACAGATCGAAGTCGTGCGAACCCGGCCGCCGGCCTGGCAATGGCATTCGCCGGACTCCCCCCGGCCGCAGATTCCCTCGCCCGTTCACCGGGCGCAGAGCCACTGGCGGGCGCACCTCGCCGGGTTTCGCGGCCGCATCCCGGGATTGGCGGGCATGGTGCTGACCGATGCCGGCCGAGAGATGGGCTACGACGTTCAGTGCGTCGGAGACCCCACGGTCATCGGCCCCGGCCGACGTGCCTGGATGCAACTGCTCTACCGGCGAATCTCCGAAACCGAGCGAACCGCCCCGCATTTCACGCCAACCATACCCTACGGCGAAGCGGATCTGCTGCTCGTGCTGGATGGCGCGGAGGGACTGCGCGCGGTCGACCCCGATGCGCCGCTCCGAGTCGCCAGTCCGCAACAGACCGCGACCGTCGCCAACGTCGGACACTTTTCCGGTGAGAGTGAAACCGCGCCGACGGCCGGGGAGCAGGCGAACATCGTCCAATCACTGGCTGCGGTCACGCACGCGGACCGACAGTCCCTGCACAACTACAGCGCCGCCTGTCGCCTCTGGTTCCAGACCGATCGGGTGACGGATCTCGCGCTGCTGGGTGCGGCGTACCAGCACGGCTTCATTCCCGTCACCCTTGAAGCCATCGAGCGTGCCGTCCGCCGGGTGGAAGAGCGCGGATACGGCCGGGCGCAGGAAGCGTTCGCGTTCGGTCGTCAACTGGCGATCGAAGAGCGCCTCCTGGCCCGACGACGCGAGGAATCGGATCCCGATCTCGATCATCTCGCGCGCCGGCTTGTCCTGCCCCTGAAACGAAGCCGATGGCGCGGCGCGTCGATCGCTTCGGAACTCGATTCACTGATTCGAAAGAGTCTGCAGGCCATGCCCGGGTTGATGGAAACCAACTCCGGCCGCGACGCGATGAGAATTTTTCTGATGGCGGCATACCGGTGCATGGAATGGGGCGGTATGCGCTACGCGGAGCGTTACGTCGAACTGATCACCACGCTCTACCGCGCCGACCGCGCCAACGCCGGACGCGCCCTGACCCGCCACGCCATTCTGCCGCTGGCGGAAACGATGCTGATCCACGATCCGATTTACCTGGCCACCATGGCGACCAGCCCCGAGCAGCGTCGCCGCCTGCGGGAGCGCGTCAACGTCAAGCCGGGCCGGGGCGATCAGATCGAACGGCGATACCTCACGCGCCTCGAGCTGACGGCTTTTCGTCGCCGCTTTCGCGCTGACGTGCGCACCAGCGACTGGCCGGCGCGAATCGCGCGGGGGCTGTGGCATCTCACCCCGTCCCCCTGGCGGGGAACGCGCCGGGAACGAGAACTCCGCGAGTACACCATGGAACTCGTCCGGCGCGCCGGCTACGAGAGCGAGCAACGCTACGAGCACTGGCGCGATGTCTTTCGCCGATTGCATCACCACGCGGTGGAGAATCGACTGCGCGACATGGCGATCGCCGAACTGCGCATGCTGAGCAATCATGAAGTCTCGTTCCGAGTCCAGGATGATTCACCCTCGGAAGGCGCCGTTCAGCGCGTCGAACCGGCGGCCGACCCGGCGGCGAGACCGACCGAAACGTCTCGTTGAACGCGCCGAGCGCCGCCCCGATCATTCTTTGCCCGGTGCCGAAACGCGAAGTTCCGCCCGCCGTTCGTGGCGCAACTGGCCGCACGCCGCGGCGATATCGCGTCCCCGGCTGGCGCGAAGGTGCGCGTTGATCCCCCGCTCCCGCAGCGTGCGCTGAAAGAGGTGCACATCCTCGGTCGTCGGCCGGTCGTACGGCAAGCCGCGCACTTCGTTGTACCGAATGAGGTTGATGTTCGCCCGCAGGCGCTTCGCGACCTGCGCGAGCTCACGCGCATGCTCCACCCGATCGTTCACACCGCGCAGAAGCAGATACTCCAGCGTGATCTCCCGACCGGTCTTCTGAAAGTAGGCATCACACGCATCGAGAATCTCTTCGATCGTGGCGTACTCCGCCCAGGGAATGAGTTCCCGCCGGATCTCATCGTTCGGCGCGTGGAGACTCAGCGCCAGGGTCACGGGAACCTCAAAGTCGATGAGCTTGCGGATCGCGGCGGGCAATCCGACGGTCGAGACCGTGATCCGCCGCGCGCCGATCCCGAGCCCCCAGTCGGCGTTGAGCGTGCGGATCGCCTGCGTTACCGCGGTGTAGTTGGCCAGCGGCTCCCCCATCCCCATGAAGACGATGTTGGTGATCCGGCCGACCTCGGGCATGAGCCCGAGCCGGTACGCCTGCTCCACGATCTGCCCCGGCCTCAGGTTGCCGTCCAATCCGCCCAACCCCGAAGCGCAGAATCGGCAGCCGACCGGGCAGCCGACCTGACTGGAGATGCACGCGGTCTTGCGCTGCTCCGTCGGGATCATCACACATTCCGTCTCGCGGGGCGGGGTCTGGTCCGCCTCACCCCAGCCCAGAAGAATCTTCTGCGTGCCATCGGTCGCCACCTGGTGGGCCAGGCCGCGACCATCGAA
>SKZB01000288.1 GCA_007127615.1 Phycisphaerales bacterium
GGAGGGGGCGGTGGAGGGGGTGGTGAGCGTGAGCGGCAAAGGAAGGCGGGCAGACGGGCGGGAAGCGAGAGGGCCGGCGGCTGCGTTCAGGCAAATTCAGCGCAGGCGTTCGGGGAAAGATACTCGCCCCGGGCGAACCGCTCAACGCGCGGGCCCGACGGCCGGCGAGAAACGGTGGCCGGACCGAACGGGCCGATCACCTGGCCGATCAACTGGCCGATCACTCGGCCGGGCGCCGAATGCCGGAAGCCGAATCCCGAGTCTCCGGCGCGATCCGCCCGCCGCCGGTTCGGCTTCGGCGGCGCTCATCCCGACCGAACGATTTTTTTCTTTGTGATCGCGGCGAAACCGGTTGACAGAATCGAGGCTTCGGCCGAAGTTAGTAAACAGTATGTCCACCCCCACCCTTCTGCTGCTTTTGCTTGCGATCTGGATCGGACTCGTCGCGGCAGTGCGCTGGGGCTTGTTGCCGCTGCTCGAGCGCGGACCCGCCCGGGACCCGATCGTCAACCTTCTCTGGTGGGCCAACCGCGTCTACACCCGCCTGGTGCACCGCGTCGCGTTCGACGGACAGGAGAAACTCCGCCGCCGGCGCGACCACGGCGGGCTCATCATCGTTTCCAACCACACCAGCGGCGTCGACCCCCTCCTGATCCAGGCCGCGTGCCACTTTGAGGTCCGCTGGATGATGGCCGCGGACATGATGATCGACGCTCTCGCGCCGCTCTGGAAACGTCTGCGGATCATCCCCGTCGACCGTGACGGCCGGGATCGATCCTCCCTGCGGGAAGCGATCCGGCATGTCAAGGACGGGGGCGCGATCGGCATCTTTCCCGAGGGCCGCATCGTCACCCGCGGCGAGATTCGACCCTTTCTCAGCGGGGTCGGGCTGCTCGTCGCCAAGACCAACGCGCCGGTCCTGCTCGTGTGGATCTCCGGCACGCCGGAAACCGAGGATCTGCGGACCTCCTTCGTGACCCCCAGCCGAGCGCGCGTTCGTTTCGTCAAACGTTTGAACGACACCCGCGATCGGTCCGCGCAGGAGATCACCCGTGATCTGCGCGAAAAACTGTCCCGCGCCAGCGGCTGGCCGCTGAACGATGAACCGCTGACGCCGAGCGGCCGCGGGCCCGTGCTGCGGCAGGGTTCGCGCGAACGCCCGGCCGTGGCTCCGGGGGCGGGGCGCCGCGAGAAGGAACCGGACCGATACGACGGTTCGGATCGATCGTCCGGGCCGTACCACGCCGGGCATCCGAAGCGCTGTACCATGACCGCATGATCAGCCGCATCGAAGGCGAACTCGTCACGGTCGAGAACGGCCGGGCGGAACTGCGTGTCCAGACGCTCGTGTACGAACTGCTCATCCCCGCCTGTGACACGCCGCGGTTGAGTCGGCACGTCGGCGAGGCGCTGACCTTTCACACGCTGCATTATCTGGAAGGTCAGGGGCAGGGGACCTCGTTCCTGCCCCGGCTGATCGGCTTCCGGACGCCCGAGGATCGCGCGTTCTTTGAACTTTTCACCACCGTGCGCGGCTTCGGTAACCGCAAAGCCCTGCGCGCGCTGGAACTGCCGCTCGGGGAGGTCGCCCACGCGATCGCCAGCAGAGACACGTCGATTCTCACCTCGCTGCCGGAGATCGGCAAGCGAACCGCCGAGACGATCATCGCGGAACTGGCGGGCAAGGTTGACCGTTTCGTCGAGGTCAAATCCCGACCCGATGATGCGCCGGCCAGAAGCGAGGCGCAGACGGAACTGGTCCGTGACGCCGTCGCGGTGCTGGTGCAACTCGGTGAGTCCCGGCCGCTGGCGCAGCAACTCATCGAACGCGCCCTGGCGGTGGATCCGCAGGTCACGTCCCCCGATCAACTGGTCGCAGCGGCGTTCCGCCTGAAGGAGTAGGCCCGCGGGTCGCCACGGCGGAGAGGCGTGCCGCGCGTGCAACGACGCTCAGGCAGGGGTCGAGATGCGTTCGGCCGGGGCGATCGGAACCTGCTCAACGACTTCCAGCCCGAAGCCGTGCAGGCCGGGCAGACTCTTCGGATGGTTGGTCAGCAGCCTCAGGTGGGTGAGCCCGAGATCGCGCAGGATCTGCCCGCCGATACCGAACTCGCGGTGATCCATCGGCCTGACCTTGCTGCCGATCCCGTCCGGACGGGTCAGATCCGGCGTATTGACATCGGTGAACTGCGGGCGGCGGATTTGCTGCAACCGGCCGCGCAGGTCATCGCCGTGCCCCTCCGGCCGGAGGTAAACCAGCGCGCCGCGTCCGGCCCGCTGAATCATGCGGAGTGACGCGCGCAGCTGTTCGCCCGTCGGGTTGGTCGCTTCATCGAAGATATCCCCCAGCAGATCGCGCCGGTGCATGCGCACGAGGACCGGTTCGTCGAAGGTGCGCCGTTCACCGTTGTCATCCAGCGCGCCGACGCCGCCGACACAGAGCGCGAGGTGCGGCAGGGGATCGATCGAACTCTGGTAGGCGATCAACGTGAATCGACCTTCGGGGGTTTCGATCATCGTGCCGCGCTGCGGTTCGAGCCGCTGCACGAGCGCTTCGCGTTCGAGGCGGTACTCGATGATCTGCTCGACGGAGCAGATTTTGAGGTCGTACTTTTCGGCGAGTTTTTCCAGTTCGGGCATGCGCGCCATCTCGCCGTCCTCGCGGCTGACCTCGCTGATCACCGCGGCGGGGCGCAGGCCGGCCAGCCGCGCAAGATCGACCGAGCCCTCGGTCTGACCGGTGCGCACCAGCGTGCCGCCGTCCCGGGCGCGGAGCGGCACCATGTGGCCGGGACGGACGAGGTCTTCGGGGCCGCAACCCGGATCGACCGCGATGCGGACGGTTTTGGCGCGGTCCGAGGCGCTGATGCCCGTCCCGACCCCGTGGCGCGGATGCCCATCGATCGACACGGCCATGGCGGTCGCGTGCAGCGAGGTGTTCTGCCCGGTCTGCGGGGGCAGTTCCAGGCGATCGCAGTCCTCGCCGGTCATGGCAATGCAGAGATAGCCCGGCGTGTGCCGGGTCATGAAGTTGATGACTCCCGGCGTGACCTTCTCCGCGGCGATGACGAGATCACCCTCATTTTCGCGATCTTCATCGTCCACGAGAATGATCATTCTGCCGGCACGAAGATCTTCGAGAATGTCGGGAATCGGGGAGAGGGGCATGGCGGAAAAGTATAGGCCTGCAGCGCATCTTCGTGGCGCGGGTGGCTGATGCGCCGCGCGCGGCGTTCAGGTGGCGCCGGACCCGGCCCGGGCTGTTCGTACCGTTCGATCAGGTGCTGCTTGCA
>SKZB01000117.1 GCA_007127615.1 Phycisphaerales bacterium
GCAACGCCAACTCGTTCCAACGCCTGTTGCTGCGCGAACTGGATCACCGCGTGCGGAACAATCTCGCCTCTCTTCTCGCGCTGGTCGATCTGTCCGCGCGGAGTGCCGACTCGGTCATCGAACTGGCGAATTCCATCCGCAGCCGCGTGCTCGCCATGTCGTCCGTACACGATCTGCTGTCGCGCGGGCACTGGACCTCGCTCGATCTCCGCGGTCTCGTGGACGCCCTTCTGCCGGCGGACGTGGCGTCGCGCGTGGACGTCGACGGCACTCCGGTTCCGATTGCCGCCAATCAGAGCACCGCGCTCGGCATGGTGATCCAGGAATTGATTGCCAACAGTCTCAAACACGGGGCGCTGGCCTCAGAAAGAGGGGCGGTGACGATTCACTGGCGCGATGAGGGGCCGGGCGATGAAGAACCTGACGACGACCGCCGACTCACGATCAACTGGATCGAATCGGGCGGGCCGCCGGTCGACGCGAATCCTCCGCGCGGTACCGGGACGGGGCTGATCCGGGGCCTCGTGCGCAGCGAACTGCGCGGAACGGCCAACCTGAGTTATCCGCCGGAGGGCGCGCGTCACCGGTTCACGCTCACGCTCGAGACGGTGGCGAACACGCTGGAACAGCGTCCCACGGGACCCTCCCTCCCGCAGAGCTGAGAAGCCCCCCCTCCCTCATATGCGTCATCGAATTCTGTTCAGCCACCTGATTTTCACCCTGTCCGGTCTGGCCGGACTCGGTTACCAGATCGTCTGGGCCCGACAGTTTTCCGTCGGTCTCGGACACGAAGTGCCCAGCGTCTTCGCGGTGATCGTGGCGTTCTTCGGTGGTCTGGCGATCGGCGCATGGATGCTCGACGGTCCCATCGGCCGCAGCCGCCATCCGGATCGCTGGTACGCAACGCTGGAGTTCATCATTGCCGGCTGGGCGCTGGTGACGATCGCCCTCGTACCGATCGTCAACGACATCGCCTCCCGGCGCATCGGACTCGATCCATCGCCACTGGCGCACTGGACCTGGGCGATGGTACTGCCGTTTGTCACCCTTCTGCCGGCGACGGTGGCGATGGGCGCGACGCTGCCCGCTCTGGAACGTTTCGTGGCGGCGATTCGCTCGCGCGGTCGGGTTGTGGCCGGCCTGTATGCCGCCAATACCCTCGGCGCGGCGCTCGGTGTCCTCATCGCCGCCTTCCTTCTTCTGCCGAACTTCGGCGTGATGTGGTCCATGGTCGTGCTGGCTGCGATCAACCTTCTCTGTGCTGCCGGCATTCTGATCGTGCGCCCCCCCGGCGGACCGGTCGAGCCGCCAGTCATCACGCCGATCGTTGACGGCATCGGACGCGCCCGGCTCGGGGCGACGCTTTTCCTGACCGGAGCGCTCGGCATCGGCTACGAGGTGCTCGGCGTGCGGGTCATGGCCCAGGTCCTGCAGAACACGGTCTACAGCTTCGCCTGCGCACTGAGCGTGTACCTGATTTTCACGTCGCTCGGGGCGGCGATCTACCATCGACACTGGCGCGAACGACCGTTCCGGCCGCTCTTGACTTCGCTCATCATCGGACTCTCATCAACCTGTCTGCTCGGCATCATGGTTCTCGCGCGCGGGCCCGAACTGCATCTCATGTTTCGAAATGCGATCGGCGGCGGGTTCACCGGCGCGATCATTGCCGAGATGATCTTTGCGATACTGGTCTTCGCCGCACCGTCGTTCCTCATGGGCGCGATCTTCTCGCATCTGGTGGAAGCCGCCAAGCATCAGCGCGGCGGGGTCGGGCGCGCGATCGGTGTCAACACATTCGGCGGGATGGCGGGTCCGATCCTCTTCGGCATCGTTCTGCTTCCCCTGACGGGCGCGCGGAACGCGATTGCGCTGCTCGCGTTGGCGTACCTCGTGCTGATTCCGGAGCGCCGCCCCGCGCGGCTGCTGCCGGCGGTGGTGCCGGTGGTGCTGCTGTTGCTGTTGCCGCCGCATCTGGTGCTGGTGACCACCGCGCCGGAGGGGCGCGTGCTTGAGTACCGTGAGGGTCTGCTCGGCGCGGTGGCGATCGTGGAAGATGCCAATCGCAACCGCGCGCTCAAGGTTAACAATCATTTCGACATGGGCAGCACGGTCAGTCTCTTTCTCGAACAACGATTGGCGCACCTGCCCCTGTTCCTGCACCCCGATCCGGAACGGGCGCTGTTCCTCGGCGTGGGAACCGGCATCACGATGGGGGCCGCATCGATCGAGCCGCACATCGAACTGACCGGTGTGGAACTGGTGCCCGAAATCATTGACGTCATGCACTGGTTCGATCCGGCCAACGCGAACGTGCAGAACGCGCCCCATGCGACGATCCATGCGGCGGATGCGCGGCGCTACGTTCGCGCTTCACCGCATGAATACGATGTGATCGTCGCGGATCTCTATCATCCGGCTCGTGACGGCGCGGGAAGTCTGTACACCACCGAACACTTCCGCGCGATTCGGGATCGCCTTGCACCCGAAGGGATCTTCTGCCAGTGGCTGCCGGTCTATCAGCTCGACGAGAAGATGCTGCGCGTGATCATCCGGACGTTTCTGGACGTGTATCCGGATGGTTTTGCGATCATGGCATCGTACAACGTCGAAACGCCCTGCCTGGGGCTGATCGGTTCGCGCCGCGCGGTGACGTACGATTCCAAGTGGTTCGAACGCCGACTTGTAGATCGTGATCTCATCGGGCCGCTTCAGCAGCGCCGACAGGCGCTGTACACCCCGTTCGCACTTTTCGGCACGATGATCGCCGACGCGACGGGGCTGCGTCGTTACGCCGGGGATGGGCCGCGAAACACGGATCGGTTCCCGATCGTCATTCACGGCGCGCCGCGCTATGCGTACGCGCCACAGCGAGCGCCGCATGCGCAACTGCGGGCGCTGCTCGAAGGGGCCGGCGGATCGGCCACATCACTCCTTCCCGATCGGGATGAGAAGGAGGTACGGTTTACGAGACGCCTGCGCGCGGTGCATGAGGCGCGGGATCTCTATCTGCGCGGCGAGGCCCACCGCATCGAAAATCGTCCGGTGGACGCGCTGGCGCTTTACATCGAGAGCGCCGCGGTGAGTTCTGATTTCGAAACCAGTTACGTCATGGCACTTCGCGTCGCGACGGAGCTGGCCCGCGATGGTGATGAAGAGATCGCCCGGACCGCCTTTCGCGCTCTGCGCGATGCGCGTCCCGATCGGCCGGAGGCGGAGGATCGTTTGCGAACGCTGGGCCCCTGAGTTCCCCCTCTTGTGGCTGCACGATTTTTCCGACCAGGGCGCTCA